>JBGPBR010000035.1:0-10377 GCA_041481325.1 Desulfobaccia bacterium | reverse complement strand
GTCCCTTTTAGATGAACTTGCTAGTTGTGGAGATAGTACCATGTGGGGACAATCAAGAACAAATTGATTGTCTTTTATTAGTTTAAAAGCTTCTTCAGCTTGCATAGAAAACGTAGGGAATTGCCTCCGGAGGCGTTAGGAGTGAAGTGTATTTTCACTCTGATTTTTTGGCTAAAAAAGAATCGGCTTCCGCTAAAATGGAATCAAGATCATGCCCCTCTCCGGATTCAATCTCCTTTTCTCCCATGGCTAATAGCCATAAGATTTCATAAGGATAGCTTTTCTCAAGATTATTCTTATCACCTTCCATCATGCCAAGGCGTCCGTCAGGTCCTTCTCCCGGAGCATCCGGCGCTTCCAGGTGGCGATCTGGGGCACCACGTAGGGCAGGAGCCTGAGGGAGTAATAGGGGGGCAACAGCGGCACCCCGACGAGATCCCCCATGGTCACCAGCATGAAGAGGTGCTCCATGTTGGCCCGGGTCTTGAGGGCGAAGCGGGCCGAGTCGTGGGCCGCCATGCCGTAGATGAACTCTCTGATGGCGTTGAGAAAGCCTTTCTTTTCCTTGTCGGTCATATACTCCACTCTCCCATAATTACTAGAACCTGCTGCCATGACCTGGCAAAGCGGGAACTTTGCCTCGAAAGGTGGTTCCAAGCGAGAGCTTGGGAACCAGGAACAAGGGGCGCGGTGCGCACCCTACTACTCCCCCAATAATGGGGTTGGGTGGGGGTGTGGGGGAGGGCAGGGGCCGTTGGCCCCTGGCCCTCCCCCACAAAATCCATTCCTTACTGCCCGCCGCCCGCGGCCTCCGCACCCACCGCCGGGGGCCGGTAGAGCCTGAGGGCCTTGATGCCGTCGAACAGGAGCACACAGGCCGCCACCACCAGGAACAGGGCCACGATGCCCATGAGGCCGTTGCCGATGGTGGCCTCCAACAGGCTCTGGCCGGTGGCCGCCTTCACCTGCCCGGTGAACACCTTGCTCAGTAGGTTATAGGAAGTATAGAGCAGCGCCGCAATGGTGGTGACGAACATGAACCACATGGGGATCAGGGTAAAGGTGGCCTTTTTCCCCTGGGACAGCAGCCACACCGAGGCCACCAGCAGGGCCAGGGAGGCCAACAACTGGTTGGCGCCGCCGAACAGGACCCACAGGTATTGCCACCAGCCGGTCTGGACCAGGAGCAGGACCAGGACCGCGGCGATGAAGGTCGCCACCGTGCCGTTGCGCAAGAGGGGCGAGCGGTCGCCCACCAGCTCGATGGTGGCCACCTTCATGAAGCGCAGCACCAGTTGCATCACCGTCAGGGCCAGGACGATGATGATCACCGTGGCCATGGTCTTGCCGTAGGCCAGGGGCAGCCCGATGATGTTCAGGAGGTTCCCCAGGCCGGTGGCGAAGACCGCGCCGGCCCCGGGCCCCCCGGGCTTCATCAGCTCTTGATACTGGGAAAAGGGCATGGCCGCGGCCGCGGTCATCAGGGCCACCACCCCCAGGACCATTTCGGTGAACATGGAGCCGGCCAGCACCGGCTTGGCGTCGGTTTCGTACTCCAGCTGGCGGCAGGTGCCGGAGGTGCTGACCATGGCGTGCCAGCCGGAACAGGCGCCGCAGGCGATGGTGACGAAGAGGATGGGCCACAGGGGGCCGATGCCCATGAAAAACTCGGTATAGGCCGGGGCCTGGACCGGGGGCAGACCCACCACGATGCCCACGATACCTCCCACCAGGCCCAACATGACGATGTAAAAGGCCACGTAGTTAAGAGGCAGGGCGAAGCGCCAGATGGGGAGCACCGCGCTGATAAAACAGAAGGCCACCGCGAACAGACCCCAGGTGAATTTGTTCTGGGCCAGGGAGCCCAGCAACTTATCCGTGGTTAAGACCTGCCCCAGGTAAATGCCCACCAGGGCAATGAGCACGCAGACCACGGTGATCACCAGGATGTTGACCCGCCAGCGGTAGATCATCTGGCCCGCCAGGGCCCCGGCGAAGGCCAGGACCAACATGGCCACCGGCCCCGAGGTCAGCTTGACCAGCGCCCCGGCGATGACCCCGCCGAAGGCCCCGGCCAGGAGCAGCAGATAAAAATAGACAAAGGACAGGAGGATGTTGCGGGCCCGGGGGGAGATGAGCTTGTAGCTCAGACCGCCCAGGGAGAGGCCGTCGGAACGTAAGGACACCATGCCGGCGACGTAATCGTGGACCCAGCCGATGAACAGGACGCCGATAAACAGCCAGAGGATGGCCGGGAGCCAGCCCCACTGCAGGGCGATGATGGCTCCCACCACCGGCCCGGCCCCGGCGATGCTCTTGAACTGGTAGCCGAACAGCACGTACTTGGAGGTGGGCATGAAGTCCACCCCGTCCATGTACATCTTGGCCGGAGTAACCCGGTTGGGGTCGGCCTTAATCACCAGCCGGTCCACTGCACCGGCATACCAGCGGTAGCCCCCCACTGCCACCACCAAAGCCCCCAGGATGAGATAAATCGCGTACATGCACCACCCTCCTTGCGGGATGTATCGGTAGTTGCCTATCTCAAATCTCCGGGCCTCTCGGGACCGGAGCTTTGGATGCAGTACGCCTGGCCGGGTCGGCCTTTAAAGGGAGTTGGGCGACTCAGCCTTCATAACGTTTAAATACCAAAGAGGCGTTGGTGCCGCCGAAACCGAAGGAATTGGACAGAACATGGCGGATATCTGCCCGGCGGGCCTCCTTGGCCACCAGGTCCAGTCCCAGGCATTCCGGGTCCACTTCGTCCAGGTTGATGGTGGGAGGCACGATGCCGTCCCTGATGGACAGCACCGAAAAGATGGCCTCCACCGCCCCGGCCGCGCCCAGGAGGTGGCCGGTCATGGACTTGGTGCCGCTCACCAACACCCGGGGGTTTTCACCGAAAATTTCCCGCAGGGCCTGGCATTCGTTCCGGTCCCCCACCGGCGTGGCGGTGGCGTGGGGGTTGACGTAGTCGATGTCTTCGGGAGTAACGCGGCCGTCCTTCAGGGCCAGCAGGATGCAGCGCTTGGCCCCTTCCAGGTTCGGATCGGTGATGTGGTGGGCGTCGCCGGTCATGGCGAAGCCGATGATCTCGCCGTAAATCTTGGCCCCCCGGGCCAGGGCGTGGTCCAGTTCCTCCAGGGCCAGGATGCCCGCGCCCTCCGAGAGGACAAAGCCGTTACGGTGCACCTCGAAGGGACGGCTGGCCGCCTCCGGGTTATCGTTGTACCCCATGGCCAGGGCCCCCATGCGGTAAAAGGCGGACATGGTGAGCAGGGTCACCGCGGCTTCGCTGCCCCCGGCGGCCATCAAATCGGCTTCCCCCAGCTGGATGGAGCGGTAGGCCATGCCGATGGCGTGGGCCCCGGCGGCGCAGGCGGTGGACAGGGCGATGTTGGGGCCCTTGGCTTTGAAGCTGATGGAGACGTTGCCCGCGGCCAGGTTGGGGATCATCTTGGGCACCAGGAAGGGGGAGACGCGCCGCACCCCTTCGTACAGGAGCTTTTGCACCCCTTCTTCCCAGGAACTGACGCCCCCCATGCCGCTGGCAATGATCACCCCGCAGCGTTCCGGGTCCTCCTGCTCCAGGTTGAGGCCGGTGTCCTGGATTGCCTCCAGACTGGCGGCCAGGGCGAACTGGGTGAACCGGTCGGAGTATTTGATCTGTTTGAGGTCGTCCTTGGTGACCGTTTCTTTGCGGGCCTGCAGGATCTCTTTCAGGTCAAAATGGGTGATTTCTCCCACGGTGAGGGGAAAGTCATCGGGAATATGGTATCTATCCCGCAGCACCTCGAGTTTTTCATCACCAAATCCAAATCTGGTGGCGCACTTTAGCCCCGATTTTCCCTGGAGCAAGCGCTGCCAAATGGTGGGGACGTCCAGCCCCATGGAGGTGACCATTCCCACCCCGGTGATTACAACCCGCCGCATTCCCATGGTTCTGAGTACGGACATGAATCAAATCTCTCCCACGTCGGCGACAAGGGCGCCGGCAATCTGCGAAACGTCTTTTTGCCATTGTAAAATACCCGTGCTACTATTGCAACGGGTTTCCATTGGACCGGGCGGGGCCGGCCGCCTCATTTGGTAGCCGCAGGCTTTACCGTGAAAGTCCCTGTAGGGGCGGGTTTAAAACCCGCCCCTACACAACGCTTTCATTGTCGGGGGTGCCCCCAAATAGGCATGAACGTTTAGCCTGCGATGCACAGGCTGGAAGCCGGTGTCACCAAAAGCAAAACTTTTCGTAACAGTCGCGCCTGACCCGTCGGCACCCTCAGATAGCGTTTGCCAAAAATTCCTTCCAAGTGCTGGTTTTTAAATCCCCCTTTTTCAAAGGGGGACTTTCAAAGGAATTCCGGTAGGTTCCCCCCTTTGGCAAAGGGGGGATAGGGGGGATTTAGGTTCTTGGACCAGGTGCCATAATGGAAAAAACTTTTGGCCTTGGCGATAAAGCTGTGGAAAATAATGTAAGGTGGGCATGGCCCGCCATGCAGGGGGCGCGATGCCCCCCCTGCACCTGGCCCGTTTAAGAGGGAGGCTGGCTATGGGAAAGCCGGAAGCAGGGCCCTGCCGGGTGGAGACCTACTCCGGCGCCAGGCTCCACGAACGGCCCCGGCGTTTTACCCGGGGCGGGCCGTGGCTGGAGGTGCGCCGGGTCCTGGACCGTTGGCGGGAGCCGGACCATCTCCGGTTCCGGGTGTTGGCCGCAGACAACCGGGTGTATCTTCTGAGCTACGATGGGCGGCGCGACGCCTGGGAGGTGCAGCCTGCAGAAACCCACCCGGAGGTTCCCGGTTGACTTCAAAAATTTTCGATTTACTTTTCTGCAAGCAATAGGGTAAAATAGCTTATTTTTCGGAAGAAGCCCCCTTGACCTTAATCCACAAGTTTCGCAATCCGAAACTCTCATAGACCCTGGTAATTATGGGCCAAGGGAAATAAATTTGCTGGCAAGTTCCCTAAATCCCCCTTTTCCGCAGGGGGACTTTTCACAGGATGCCGGTAGGTTTCCCTCTTGGACCAAGGGGGCCAGGGCGGATTTTGACCTGGTTCCGATGAGGAAGCATCAGCCGCAGCCCTGTCGAGCCGCCAGGGATGAGAAACTGATCTTAAATCTTGCCCGTGCCGGGACCGCCTACATTCTCCAAGCAGTGAGGATCTGATATGAAATGCCAGGTAAATCCGCGCTATATGGAACGCCTATATTCTTTTTATTCCCCGTTCTATGACTATGTTTTCGGCAAGCTCTTGGGGCCGGGCCGCCGCAAGGCCTTCAACTACCTGGACCGCCGGCCCAATCAACGGATCCTGGAAATTGGCGTGGGCCCAGGCTCCACCCTGGAATATTACCCCCCCAAAACCGACTTCGTGGGCATCGACATCTCCGCCCCCATGATCACCAGGGCCCGGGAGAAGGCCGCCACCATCAACAGCGGCAGCCGGTTTGCCCTGCAAGTCATGGACGCCTCCCGGCTGGAATTTCCGGACAACCACTTCGACGTGGTCATGGCGGCCTACGTGATCACCACGGTCCAGGACCCCCACCGGGTATGCCGGGAAATCCTGCGGGTGGCCAAGCCCGGGGCCCAGATCATCGCGGTGAACCACACCCGGAGCCAGAACGGCAGCCTCTGGGGCAGGATCGAGGACCTTATGGCCCCGGTTTTTGTCCGGGTGGGCTTCACCACCGATCTCGACGTCATCCGGGTCATGCGGGAAGTGGGCATAGAGGTGCGGCAGGCAGTGCGCTGCAACCTCCTGAATACCGGCCGCATCATCATGGGCACCAAGTAGGAGGAGACCGGAAGATAGCCGCCGCCATCCCCCAGGCTTTTCCAGCAATCGAGGGCCCTTGGACCTGCCCCCTCGTTACCTTGTCCGGATCAGCGTATAATCACCCCAGCCACTAATGGGGGGGGGGCAGTGCCCCCTCTCCGGGAGAACTTGATGAAAATCGACCAAAACTCTTTCGTAACCATAGATTATCTCATCCACATGGGGGCTGATGAGACTTATCCACCCGACGGCAAGCCCGAGGAGATCTCCTTCTGCCTGGGTTGGGGCGCCATGCCTCCGGGCCTGGAAGGGGCCATGGTGGGGATGGACGCCAAAGAGCACAAGGTGGTCCATCTCGACCCCGAGGACGCTTACGGGGAGATAGACGAGGAGCTCATCATGGAAGTGCCTCGGTCGGATTTCGCTCCAGAGGTCGAGTTGAAGCCCGGCCTGGTCTTCGAGACGGAAAACGAGGAAGGCCAGCCGGTGTTTTTCATCGTCCAGGAAGTCAACGACGATAAGGTGGTAATCGACTTCAACCACCCGCTGGCGGGCAAAGCCCTGGAGGTCTCCTTCACGGTGCGCGAGGTTCGGGAGGCCACCCCCGAGGAGCTTCAGGAGCATCAAGGCTGCACCTGCTCCCAGTGCGCGGAAGGGGGAACTCAGCAGCACTAAAGGAGGGGACCCCATATGACCCGACCCTGGGTTAAGAACTATGACCCGGGCGTGCCCCTCGACGTGGGGCCGGCGGCGGCCTCCCTGCCCTGGCTTCTGTTGCAGGCAGCGGCCAAAACTCCCCAGGCCCCGGCCCTGACCTTTCTCGGCCGCACCATCACCTACCAGGAACTGGCGGAGCAAACGGCCCGCCTGGCCCAGGCCTTGAAAACCCTGGGCCTGGGGCCCGGGGAGCGCCTGGGACTTATGCTCCCCAACTGCCCCCAGTTGGTGGCCCTCTACCACGCCGCCCTGCGCCTGGGGGCCGTGGTGGTGATGCTCAACCCCCTCTTGAGCCCCAAGGAACTGAAATACCAGCTGGCCGACTCCGGGGCCCGCCGCCTGGCGGTCCTGGACCACTTCCTGCCCCAGGTGGAGGAGGTGGAGAAGTCTCTAAAGCTGGAGCAGGTGATGGTCACCGGCCTGGCGGACGCCATGCCCTGGCCCCTGAGCCGGCTCTACCCCTTCAAAGCCCGGCGGCAGGGACTGACCGTAGGTTTCCGGCCCGGGCCGAACCGTCTGGAGTACCGGACCCTGCTCCGGCAGCCGCCCCTCACCGACGCAGCCCTGCCGGAGCCCCAGGAGCTGGCGGTGCTGCAGTACTCCGGGGGCACCACCGGCACCCCCAAGGCGGCCATGCTGACCCACGCCAACCTCATGGTGAACGTGGCCCAGATCAGCGGCTGGCTCCAACGGGTGCGCTTCGGGTCAGAACGGGTGATGGCCCTCTTGCCCCTGACCCACTCCTTCGGCCTCACGGCCTGCCTCAACTGGCCCATGTCCCAGGGGGCCATGATCATTTTGCTGCCCCGCTTCGAGATCAACTCCTTTTTAAAGGCCATGAAGAAACACCGGCCCACCATGCTGCCGGGGGTGCCCACCCTGTTCGTGGCCCTGATCAACGACCCCCGGCTCCCCAAGCTGGATCTCAGCTGCCTGTGGGCGGCCATCAGCGGCTCGGCCCCCCTGCCCCTGGAGGTGCGGGACCGGTTCGAGGCCCTGAGCGGCTGCCGTATCATGGAGGGCTACGGCCTGACCGAGGCCTCCCCGGTGACCCACCTCAACCCCGTGGCGGGGGCCCGCCCCCTGGGGAGCATGGGCCTGCCGCTCCCCGGCACCGCTGCCCGGGTGGTGGACCACGAGACCGGCCGCGACCTGCCGGCCGGCCAGGTGGGGGAGCTGATTCTAAAGGGCCCCCAGGTGATGCGGGGCTATTGGCAAAACCCCGAGGAGACCGCCATCGCCCTCAAGGACGGCTGGCTCTATACCGGCGACCTGGCCAAAATGGACCAGGAGGGCTATTTTTACATCGTGGAACGGAAAAAGGACCTCATCATCGCCGGGGGCTACAATATCTATCCCCGGGAGGTGGAAGAAGTCCTCTATCAGCACCCCCGGGTAAAGGAAGCCGTGGCCCTGGGGGTCCCGGACCCTTACCGGGGCGAGACGGTGAAAGTGGTCATCGTCCCCACCGACGGCGCCCGGCTCACCGCCCAGGAGATCCAGGCTTTCTGCAAGGAGCACCTGGCGGTGTACAAGGTGCCCCGGATCGTGGAGTTCAGGGACGAGCTGCCCAAGAGCCAGGTGGGAAAGGTCTTGCGCCGGGTGCTGCAAGAAGAAGCCCGCGATTCCCGGTCGCCCAACCCGTAACCATGTCTTTTAAGCGCACCCTCCGGTACCACTGGCTCAAGTTCCTGCGGCTCCAGGACAACCCCCGGAAGCTGGCCGCGGGCATGGCCCTGGGAGTCTTCATCGGCATCACCCCCACGGTGCCCTTTCACACCGTGGCGGCGTTGACCCTGGCGCCGCTCCTGAGGATTTCGCCGGTGACCGCCTTTCTGGGCATCCAGATCGGCAATCCCCTGCTGATTCCGGCCATTTATCTGGCCTCCTACAAGATTGGGCAGTACCTGCTCTATAATGGGGCGCCCCTGGCCTTTCCCGAGAACTACACTTACCGGGAGCTGCTGCACCTGCTCTGGCAGGGGGGGCTGGCCCTGCAGGTGGGCGGCCTCGTCCTGGCTCTGCCCCCGGCCATCATTTCCTATTTCCTCACCCTGTGGGTGGTGGCGCGGTTCCGCCGGCGCAAGGCGCAAAGGGTTCCCGGTGTCATTCCTCTCCCCCAGAACCATACTCCACCGCCTGGGCCTGAGGCCTAAGAAATCCCTGGGCCAGCACTTCCTGGTGCACCCGCATCAGGCCCGGCGTATTGCCGAGGCCCTGGCGCCCGGGGCCGGGGAGACGGTGCTGGAAATCGGCGCTGGCCTGGGGGCCCTGACCGTATTTCTGGCCGCGGCCGCCGGCAAGGTGGTGGCCCTGGAGATGGACCCGGCCCTGGCCCGGTTCCTCCAGGAGGAGCTGTTTCCGGAAACCCCCCGGGTGGAGGTGGTTTGCGGGGACGTGCTGGCCTTCGATTTCCTGGACCTCAGCCGGGAAGTGGGCGGCCCCCTGGCGGTGGCGGGCAATCTCCCCTACCAGATCACCTCGCCGCTGCTCTTCAAACTGATCCGGGAGCTGCCGGCCCTCTCCCGGGCCGTCCTCATGATGCAGCAGGAGGTGGGGGACCGCTTGCTGGCCCGGCCCGGCACCAAGGATTACGGCATCCTGTCGGTCCTGCTGCAATACCACTTTTCCCTGGAGCGTCGGTTCACCCTGTCGCCGGCCAATTTTTACCCGCGGCCCCAGGTTTCCTCGGTGGTGCTCGGGCTGCGGCCGGCAAGCGCCCCGCCCCGGGCCCGGGACGAGGCCCTGCTCGCCCTGGTGGTGAAGGCGGCCTTCGGGCAGCGGCGGAAAAACCTGAACAACACCCTGGTGGCTGAGGCCCCCGCCCTGGGACTGCCCCCGGAGGCGATGCGGTCCGTGCTCCGGGAGCTGGGCATCGACCCCCGGCGCCGGGGCGAAACCCTGGACGGGCCCGAGTTTGTGGCCATCTGTAATAAAATGGCGCCTAAAGCCGGGGGAACGGCAGCAAATTAACCACCTAGACCCCAAAGGCACCAGGGTAATTTGTTGGTTCCTGCTTGGAAAAAATAAGATCGGTGGCACAGGCTTCCAGCCTGTGCGAGGTGCAGGGTGCACCCCGCGCCTCCTGCATGGCGGGCAATGCCAGCCCTTCATTATTTTCCATGGTGCGGCGGCGCTACGAAAGCGCCTTTTCGGTGCTCTTGGTGCCTTGGTGGTTCATAACCCAAATTTTCCGATGAAAGGCGCGACAAAGTGGGTTTAGGCCTCTGGCTGCCCCTGGGTCTCAGCGCCGCGCTGGGGGATTCCGGCGTGGACGTGGTGACTAAGCGGTCCTTTTCCCAGCTGCCGCCGTACGGCATGGCCCTGGCCCGGCTCTTCGCCGCGGTGCCGTTTCTGGCCCTTGCGGCCCTGTTCATCCAGGTGCCGGCTCTGAGCGGCACCTTCTGGGTCATCGTGGCCGTCATGCTGCCCCTGGAAGTGACGGCCACCCTTCTGTACATGCGGGGGCTCAAGGCCAGCCACCTGTCGCTGTGCGTCCCCCTCCTGGCCTTTACCCCGGTTTTTATGATCCTCACCGGCTGGCTGCTTTTAGGGGAGGGCCTGAACCCCTGGGGTATCGGCGGCATCCTCCTGGTGGCCGCCGGCAGCTACCTGCTGGGCCTGGGGGTCGACAACTCCGGCGGGACCGGTTTTCTCGCCCCCATCAAGGCCCTGGCCCGGGAAGGGGGGGCCCGGTACATGCTCATCGTGGCCGCCATCTATTCCCTGACCGCCTCCCTGTTCAAGCTGGCCGTCCTCCACTCGAGCCCCTTCTTTTTCGGGGTGGCCTACCCCCTGGCTTTCATCCTGCTTATGTCCCTGGGCTTTCCCTGGAGCCGGGGGCAACTCGGCCCCGCCATCCGGCCCCGCTACGGCTGGTGG
>JBGPBR010000034.1:0-10404 GCA_041481325.1 Desulfobaccia bacterium | reverse complement strand
CCCTCTCCCCGGAGGCGCAGCCGGGTGACCGAGTCCACCCCCGGCGGGATGCGCACCTGCATGGATTTCGTTTCTTTGATCATCCCGGCGCCGTCACAGGCTTGGCAGTGGGAGGTGACGATGGCGCCGGCGCCCAGGCAGCGGGGGCAGGTGTTAAAAATCTTCAGCATCCCCTTTGCCTGGCTCACCTGGCCCTTGCCGGCGCAGTGGGGGCAAGTCTGCCGCGCCGTGCCGGGCTCCAGGCCGCGGCCGCCGCAGCGGCTGCAGTCGGTGCGCCGCTCTACCTCCAGGGAGGTCTCCAGACCCCGGGCCACCTCCTCCAGGGTCATGGTCACCCGGTGCCGGAGGTCGGCCCCGGGTTGGGCCCGCTCGGCCTTGGTGCGGGAGCGGCCGAAATTGAAGAAATCTTCAAACATCTCCCCGAAGGAACTGAAGATGTCTTCAAAGCCGGTGAAGCTGCCCAGGTCCAGGTCCGCCAGGCCGGCATGGCCGTAAAGATCGTAGATCTGGCGTTTTTCGTGGTCCGACAGGACCTGGTAGGCTTCGGAGACGCGCTTGAAGTGGTCCTCCGCCACCCGGTCGCCGGGGTTCCTGTCCGGGTGGTACTTCAGGGCCAGACGCCGGTAGGAGGTCTTGATTTCCTCCAGGGTGGCGGCGCGCAAGAGCCCCAAGATCTCGTAATAATCGTTCATCTTAAAGCAGCCGCGCCTTTAAGAATCACGTCCCCGGCCCCTCCCTTTATTATGTGGACATAATTTTTATCATCGGCGACTCGCTTGTCAAGCGGGAGAGGTAGGAATAAGCGGCTGGGGGCAAGATTATGACTTTGCGGGAATCAGGGCGTAAAGCCTGTTTTGCAGCTCCGGGTCCAGACCCAGCACTTCCACGACCTTGGCCCGGCTCTGGGCCCCCCCCAGGAGCCGGATGGCACTTTTGGGGATTTTAAGCTCCCGGGCGAGGAAAGCGATGAGCTCCTGGTTGGCCGCCCCTTTTTCCGGCGGCGCCGCCAGCCGCACTTTGAGGCGGTCCCCGTAAAGCCCCACCACTTCGGTGCGCCGGGCCCCCGGCGCCGCGGTCAGACGCAGGATGAAGCCTTGGCAGGTGGCCTGGAAAAATTCGGACAAAGGGGGATTAGAGACGAGCCGCCAGTTCCATCAGGGTGGCCACCAGAAACCGCTGCAGGAAGAAGATGGCCGCCAAGACCAGCAGGGGTGACAGGTCCAGGCCGCCGAACACCAAGGGGACCCGCCGGCGCAGGTATCCCAACACCGGCTCGGTGACGTTGTACAGGAAGCGCACGATGGGATTGTAAGGATCGGGATTGACCCAGGTGAGGAGAGCCCGGGCGATGATCAGCCACATATAGATGTTCAGGGCCAGGTCCAGGATGGAGGCCAAGGCGGCAATCAGGTGTCTGAGGGCAAACACGTAAACTCCCCGCTGAGGTCATAATCAAGACTGATTAAAGGCTTATTATGAAGGCGGCCGGGGAATTGTCAAGTCTTAAACCCAAAGAAACCCCTTACTGCCAGGAGGTGGGGTGGTAAGGCCGTGGCGCCACCGGAAACCGGAAACCGCCTTACTGCACCAACTTGGGGAGGCCGGCCCAGAGGCCGTGGTTGGGGCCGCCGGGGCCGCCCCCCGGAGCCACGTAATCGGGAAGCGCCACCCCCTCCACCCGTTTGTCCTGCCCGTGGGCCTCCACCACCGTGAGCTTTAAAGCCACGAACCCCAGCACTTCGGTCCAACCGGTATGGGAGGCGCCGGAAATCACCGGGGCCAGGACCACCATGTCCCCCCGGCTTTGGTCGAACCCCTTGGCCAATTCCTGCAGCACCGAATCGGCCACCCCCTCGGTCACCCGGATCTGGTCCCCAACCTTGAGGGCCGGGCTGGGGGTGGTGCCGTTCACCAGGCCCCGCAGGTCCCTGGCCCCGGGGGAGGCGTCGTCGAAGGAATGCCAGCAGCCGCCATCCAGGGTAGCGGGGTTAAGGTCGATCCGGATGGGCTCGCCGCCGTGGCCCGGCGGCACCTTGTTGGCGTCTATGGCCAGGGGGAAGGCCCCGGCCCCCGGGGGGACGTAGCCCGTATAGCCGCTGAGGCCGATGGCCTGGGCGGACAACCCGATGCTGCTCAGGCCCTGGGGCATGAGCCCGGCAAAAAACAGCGACACCTTGCCGTTGACCGTGCTGTCCTTGCGGAGAATCACCCGCACCGCGTTGACCTGCCGGGGATCCCCGCAACCGGTGGCGGTCAAGCCGCCGGTTTGCACATTCCAGTTGCCGAAGGTGACGTCGCTGCTCAAGACCTCCAAGCTGGCGCCGTCCGCCTGGTTCGACCCCACCACGGCCTGGCAGACACTGAAGCCCCGCTGGCAATCCGGGATGGTCGAGATGGGATTTTTGGCTCCCGGGGGCAGGGGAAAGAGTCCCACCGCCGCGGCCATGGCGCCGGCGTCCGCGGCCCGCTGCAACTCGCACTTCACCAGGAAGATGTGGCCCAGGTCGATGACCAAAGCCATACACCAGATAGCCGCCACGATCATCAAGGCCGTGAGGGCCAACACCGCCCCCTCCTGATTGGGCCCGACCCGGAATTTCCTCATAGCTCGCCCCTCTACTAGATTATCGGCCGCGTCTCCTGAGGAATTAATTTTGGCCCGGCGCCAGACATTGCAGAAGTCCAGATCTTTATTTAAAATATATGGAGATGGTCAAATTGATTACCCGACCCCGGCCGCCGATGCCCGGCCTCCGCGGCCGCGCCGCCGCCACCCGCCGGCCTGCACGCCTAAAATGAACCCGATCCGCTTCCAAACCTTTGCGGCGTTGCGCCACCGCAACTTCCGCCTCTATTACTCCGGCCAGTTGCTCTCGCTCACCGGCTCCTGGATGCAGTCGGTGGCCTTCGGCTGGCTGGTGCTGAAGCTCACCGATTCCGCCTTTTATCTGGGTTTGGTGGGGGCCTTGCAGACTCTGCCGGTGCTTCTCTTTTCCTTCCTGGGGGGGGTGGTGGCCGACCACACCAGAAAGTGGCGGCTCCTGTTCCTGACCCAGGCGGCCCTGATGGTCCTGGCCCTGGCCCTGGGGCTGCTGGTGGAGCTGGAAATCGTCCGGGTTTGGGACCTCTGCCTCATCGTCTTTTTGTCGGGGACGGTGATGGCCTTTGACATCCCGGTGCGCCAGGCCTTTATCGTGGAGCTGGTGGGCAAGCCGGATCTGCCCAACGCCATCGCCCTGAACTCCACCCTGTTCAACGCCACCCGGGTGGCGGGCCAGGCAGTGGGGGGGGTGGTCATCGCCGCGGTGAGCATGGCCAACTGCTTTTTCCTGAACGCCGCCAGCTTTCTGCCTATCCTGCTGGCCCTCTGCCTGATGCAGCTGCCCCCGGAGCGTCCGGCGCCCTGGAAGCCCATATGGCGCGCCTGGAAGGAACTCCTGGACCACCTGCTGGCCCGCCGGGAACTGCGCCTGGTACTGGCGCTCATGACTGTGGTGGCCGTATTGGCCATGCCTTACTACGTGCTGCTCCCCATCCTGGCCCGGGACGTCCTGGGAGTGGGCCCCCGGGGGTTTGGGCTCCTCATGGCGGTGGGCGGCCTGGGGGCTTTCCTGGGGGCCCTGACCCTGGCCCGGAGGCTGCAGCGCCGGCCTCCCATGCCCTCCTTCCTGGGCGGCCTGGGGATCTTCCTGGCGGGATTGACGGGACTCGGCTTGTGCCGCAACTATTACGCCGCCCTGCTATTCATGTTCCTGGCCGGCTTCGGTATGGTGACCCTGCTCTCCACCGGCAACAGCCTGTTGCAGCTCAACGTGACCGATGCCTTGCGGGGCCGCATCATGAGCCTTTTCGGGCTCATCGTCATGGGTTTGGCCCCGGTGGGCAGCCTGCTTTACGGGGTGATCGCTCATTATGTCGGCCCTGGGCCCGCCATCACCGGCGGCAGCCTGCTGGCGGCCGTCTGCGTCGGGGCGATCCTGCTGCGTTATCCGGAGTTGCGCCACTTCGCCTTCACGGAACTGGAAACCAGGGACGCCGCCCCCTTCCCCCCTTCCACCACGCCCCTGACCTGAACCTGACGCGGCGCCGTCATGCCTCACCGGCCTAATGGCCAGCCTTTTTCCCCGCCAGGTGAATGTAGGTGCACAGGCCCTTGGCCACCAGACGCTCACCCTGGCGCACCTCGAATTCCCCCAGGGAGATGGTGCGGCCCCGCTTGGCGATCCAGGCCACGGCCTTCACCGCCTCCGCCTCCGGCTTCACCGCCGCCAGGAAGTTGATCTTCATTTCCACCGTATTTAAGGTCTCGCCCTCCTTCACCAGGCTGTAGAGGGCGAAGGCCACGGCTTCGTCCCCCAGGGCCGCAATAACCCCCCCTTGCATGAGGCCGATGGAGTTGGCCAGTTCGGGCTTGAACGGCAGGACAAAGCGGGCGTAGCCCCGACCCAGTTGGGGGACTTGAATGCCCACGAACCTGATGAAAGGGTTGGCGGCAAGGCGGGCCCGGAGGGCGGCTTCCAGCTCCGGGTCCAGGAGCTCGATCTGGGGTTTCATAACGGGTCTCCTAGAAATTTTGTTTCACCCAGGCACCGCGATAATCAGGTTGCTGATCTGGGTAAAAAAAGATATAATTTCCCCCAGAAAAATTCCGGAGAAAATGGTCATGACTAAATGGGCCGGTTGGTGGTTGGGTATGTTGCTGGGGTTCGCTATGGTGGCTCCCGCCTGGTCCCAGGCCTACCGCCCCTACCAGGACCCCTGGGGCCCCACGCCGCCTTCCAGCTCCGACCGGTTGGTTTACCCGCGCTACGTCGACCCTTGGGGACCCATAACCTACGGCACTGACCGCATAATTTACCCGCAGTACGGCAGCCCGGCCAGACCCAAAACTTCCGATCCCGGAGGGCCCATTCTCCCGCCACCAGGCAGCCAGTCCAGCCAGCCAGCCAGCCAGCCAGCCAGCCAATCGGTTAGCCAGCCCGTGAGCCAGGCCGCCAGTCAGCCAGATAGCCAGCCGGCGAGCCAGCCCGTGAGCCAGGCCCCCTGGCAACCGGCTCAGTAGCCCAAGGTTTTCTCCCATCATTGGGGCACCACTGCACCCACTGACCTAAAGGACAAGGAGAGTATACATGAAAATCGCCATCAGCGGCAAAGGCGGGGTGGGCAAGACCACCCTGGCGGCGATGCTGATCAAATATTTCCAGGACCAGGGCAAGAAAGTCCTGGCCGTGGACGCCGACCCCGACGCCAACCTGGCCCTGGCCTTGGGGGTGGCCGACCCGGAGAACATCACCCCGCTGAGCGACATGAAGGAAATGATCGCGGAACGCACCGACTCCCAGCCGGGGAAAATGGGGGGCTTTTTCAAAATGAACCCCAAGGTGGACGACATCCCGGAGCAGTTCTCCCGGCAGCTCAACGGCGTCAAGCTCATCGTCATGGGGGGGGTGAAAAAAGGGGGCAGCGGCTGTATCTGCCCGGAAAGCGTGCTGCTGCGCACCCTGGTGACCCACCTGGTCCTCCTCCGGGACGAAGTGGTGGTCATGGACATGGAGGCTGGCATCGAACACCTGGGCCGGGCCACCGCCAAGGGGGTGGACAAACTCATCATCGTGGTGGAGCCGGGCCGGCGCAGCATTGAAACCGCCCAACACGTCAAGAAGCTGGCCCAGGAGATCGGCCTGGGCAAAGTGGCGGTGGTGGGCAACAAGATCCGGGGCCCCAAAGACGAAGAGTTTTTGCGCCGAAAACTGCCCGACCTTCCAATTCTGGGCTTCATTCCCTTTGACAACCGGATCATCGAAGCGGACCTGGGCGGTCGGCCGCCCTACGAGGCCGTTCCGGAGCTGCTGGCAATAGCAACGGCTATCGCGGCGCAATTGGCTGAAAAATAAGGGTTAATAGGGGAAAAGGTTAAAGTGGCAAGGCCCCCAAAAAAAGGCAACTTATAGTAATTGCCCAAAGTTCCTACCCTTTTATGAATCCTGGTTGCCAAGCTCCTGCTTGGCTAAAATAATTCGCGTAATATCAGTGAGTTGGGCGTAATATCAGATATCCCCAAGCAGAGCTTGGGGAAAAAATTGCGTTCCCAAGCAGGAGCTTGGGAACGAGAAATAAAAGTCTCTTCCTTTTATCCCCTCTCCACCCTTGGGGGGGGAGAGGGTCAGGGTGAGGGGGGAAACAAAAAAACTATTGGCAACGAGTTAAAAGGCGACCGTCCCCGGCCTCCTTTTTTTGTCAACTCCCCTCCCTTTTCCCCTTTTCCCCTTCCCCCCTTTTCCCCTATACTGAGACCATGCCGGAGCCGCCTCCTCCCAATCTGTCCACCCGCATGAAGCTGCTGGTGGTGTTTGTCCTTTACTTCGCGGAAGGCGTGCCCTTCGGCTTTGTCAACACCACCCTGTCCTTCTATATGCGGGGCCAGGGGGTGCCGCTGGAGCAGATCGGCTTCCTGAGCCTGCTGGGCCTGGCCTGGGGTCTGAAGTTTTTCTGGAGCCCCCTGGCGGACCGCTTCGGGTCCCGGGCCGCCTGGCTGTTACCCTCCCAAGCGGTCATCATCGCCTGCTTGCTCGCCCTATCCTTCCTCACCCCCGGACCGGTGACCACGGTTTACTGGGCCGTGGTGGGACTGATGTGCCTGGCCTCCGCCACCCAGGATTTGGCGGTGGACGCGTATTCCATCGACATCCTGGAGACCCGGGAGCTGGGGTGGGCCAACGGGGTGCGAAACGGCGCCTACCGGGTGGGGCTCCTCGCCGCCGGGGCCGGACTCCTGATCGTCAGCGATCGGGTCGGTTGGCGGGTGGCCATCGTCGGGGTGGCGGTGGTCATGGTCGCCCTGGTCCTTACCGTGGTCGCCTCGCGCCCTTTTCGCTTGCCCCGGCCGGTTTTGGCCGGGGGACCTGCCAGCCACCGCGGCGCCTGGTCCCGGTTCCGGGAGCCCCTGGCCGGGCTCCGGCGGCATCGGCATCTGACCGCCATCATCCTATTCGCCTTGACTTACAAGGCCGGCGACGCTTTGATGGGCTCCATGGTAAGCCCTTTCTGGAAAGACCTGGGCTTCAGCGGCAGCCAATTCGGCACCGTCTCCGGCCTGTTCGGAGCCGCGGCTACCATCCTGGGAGGCCTGTTGGGGGGATACCTCACCACCCGGTGGGGGATCGCCCGGAGCCTCTGGGTGCTGGGGATCTTCCAGGCCGTGTCCAACCTGGGGTACTGGGCCGCAGCCCTCCCCGGTATGGGACGCCTGGTCATGTTTAACCTGCCGTTGCCTTTCGCAGATGGCTGGGTCTCCGTCTATCCGGTTTACCTGGCCTCCCAGGGGGAAAGCCTGAGCGCCGGCATGGGTTCCGCGGCCTTCATGGCTTTTCTCATGGCCCTTTGTGACAAACGCTACAGCGCCACCCAGTACGCCTTTTTCGCCATGCTTTTCGGGTTTAGCGGTCGGATCATGGGTTACCTGGGGGGCTGGGGGGCCTCCCTGCTGGGCTACGCCCCCTTTTTCTTTCTCACCTTCCTGGTGGCTCTCCCTCCCTTCGCCCTGCTCCCCTGGGTCCTGCCCACGGTGCGGCGCCTCGAGCAGGGCGAAGCCACCGCAGCTAAGCCCGCTCACCGCAGGACCTAATGATTTACCCCCTGCCCGCCCCCAACCCTCAGCCTCTCCCCCGGAGGGGAGCGGGAATTTTATAGTCTTTCCAGTCGGTTTTCGGCAACCCGGCGGTATCGGTCCGAAACCACTGATGAACTGCCTGGTATTAGCGCTTTTTATCGCAAGTTAGCTCCGCAGGCATAGCAAAAACCTTGCCGGACAGCACTGCCTAAATCCCCATTTTTCAAAGGGGGACTGTTAAAACCCCCCTTTAATAAGGGGGGGGATTTTCCATCCCCGGGGGTGAGACATTTCCGGCGCATGGATGTTTAGCCTGCGCCAGCACAGGCTGGAAGCCGGTGCCACCAATTCCACCGAACTTTTCGGAACAGGAGCTTGGGAACGAAAAATGCGGCAAGCCATCGTCTGCTCTATCTTAATGGCAACCCGCCTTAGCGTTTTTCAACCTCCCGCCAAGCCCCCAACGGGTTTATTGCAATCCCGGCCGCCGGGGTCTATAATTTCTTAATATGGCTAAGGAAACCTGGATCGAGGGGCGCCTGGTGGTGCCGGCGCGCATGCAGGAAGAGGCGGCCACCTACCTCACCGAGTTCAGCGGCCGGGGGGTCATCCTGGAGGAAGAGGGGGCGCCGGAGGGCGGCATCATCATCCGGGCCTATTTCCGCCCTGAGGAGTTCGGCGCCTGGCAGCAGACGGAGCTGGAGGAGTATCTGGGCCGGCTGCGCGGCCATAACCTCCATCCTCTCGGCCTGGAGTGGCGCCGGGTGGCGGAGGAGGATTGGGCCTCGGCCTGGAAAGCCCACTTCAAGCCGCTGAAGGTCACCCCTCGCCTGGTCATCGCCCCGCCCTGGGACGATTATCAGCCGGGGCCCGGGGAAGGCGTGGTGATTATTTATCCAGGCATGGCCTTCGGCACCGGCCGCCACCCCACCACCCTGCTGTGTCTCAGGGCCCTGGAGGCGGTGTGGGATAGCGGGCTCCCCCGGAGCGCCAATCCCTGGCAGGTGCTGGACGTGGGCACCGGCACCGGCATCCTGGCCCTGGCCGCGGCCCGGCTGGGGGCGGAGGTGCTCGCCATCGACATCGACCCCGAGGCCGTGGCCGCGGCCCTGGAAAACGTCCGCCTCAACCAGCTTCTGGACCGGGTCTGGGTGGAGGAGACCCCCCTGGATTTCCTGCGGGAAAAATTCGCCCTGATCCTGGCCAACATCACCGCCCCGGACCTGCTGCACCTGGCCGAGACGTTGGCGGGCCGGTTGCTCAGCCGGGGCGTCCTCATCATTTCTGGGTTTTTGGAGTCGGACGCCCCGGCCCTGGAGACCCGGTACCTGGCCCAGGGGCTGCAAAAAGAAGGCGTCCTCGGCCAGGAGGACTGGGTGGCCCTGATTTTTCGCCGGCCCTAGGCCCGGCGGGATTAGTCTTTGACCTCGATGCGCTAATGCGACGATTCTACGCCCCGCCCGAGCAGTTTCAGAGCGACACGGTGCGCCTCGACCCCGAGGAGACCCGGCACCTGGTCCGGGTTTTGCGTCTGGGGGTAGGCGCCAGAGTGGAGGTCTGCGACGGCCGGGGCAGGAATGTGGAGGCCGTGGTCGCGGCGGTGGATTCCGAGATCGCCAGGCTCGAGATTGTCCAGGAACTGGAGCCCTGGGGGGAATCGCCCTTCTCCCTGATTCTAGGGATCGGCCTCGCCAAGGGCGACACCCTGGATGAAGTGATCCGCCGGGCCACGGAAATGGGGGTGCGAGGGATCATTCCCTTTGTCTCGGAGCGCTCGGAGCGGCCGGACCCCCGGCGGGCCGCCCGCCGGATGAGTCGCTGGCAGCGGCTGGCCCGGGAGAGTCTCAAGTCCTGCCAGCGCTCGGTCCTGCCGCGCCTTGCGGCCCCCCGGGAGTTCGGCGACCTCCTGACGGAGCCGGCCGCGCTGAAGCTGATTTTCTGGGAAGACGAAATGACCGGAGGGCTCAACCGGTGGCTGGAGGTCCCCCGCCCCGGCGAGGCCTTGATCCTCATCGGCCCCGAGGGCGGCTTTACGGCCCGGGAAGTATCCGCTGCCCGGGACGCGGGCTTCCGGGTGGCGTCCCTGGGGCCCCGGCGCCTCCGGGTGGAGACCGCGGCCCTGGCGGCCCTGACCCTGCTGCAATATGCCTGGGGAGACCTGAGGTGACGGCCGCGGCCCCCTACCTGGATCTCAACGCCCACCTCCAGGCCCGCTTCGGGACCCGGGTCCAGAAGATCACCCTGGACGCGGGCCTGATCTGCCCCAACCGGGACGGCCTGGTGGGCACCGGCGGCTGCCTCTACTGCAACGCCCGGGGTTCCGGCACCGGGGCCTGGGCCCGGGGCCTAAGCCTCACGCGGCAGCTGTCCGAGGGGCAGGAGCGCCTGTCCCGGCGTTACCGAGCCCAGAAATTCATCGCCTATTTTCAGAGCTTTTCCAACACCTACGCCGCATTGCCGCGCTTGCAAGACCTGTACGAAGAAGCCCTGGCCTTTCCCGGGGTCCTGGGCCTGAGCGTCGGTACCCGGCCGGACTGCCTGCCCGAAGAGGTCCTGGACTTGCTGGCCGGCTACGCCCGGCGCCGCCTGGTGTGGCTGGAGCTGGGCCTGCAGTCGGCTGAAGACCGCACCTTGCGGCTTCTGAACCGGGGCCATGACGTGGCCTGTTTCACCGACGCGGTTAAGCGGGCCGCGGCCCGGGGCCTGGAGGTGGTGGCCCACGTCATCCTGGGGCTGCCCGGTGAGGGGGCCGGGGAGATGATGGCCACGGCCAGGTACCTGGCAGGGCTGCCGGT
>JBGPBR010000033.1:0-10618 GCA_041481325.1 Desulfobaccia bacterium | reverse complement strand
TCTACAAGAAGGGCCAGGTGGTCCAGGCCAAGGTCCTGTATATCGACAAGGACAACGAGCGCTTTTCGCTGAGCATCAAGGATCTGTCCCCCAATCCCTGGCAGTCCATCGACCAGCGCTTCCCCATGGGCTCGATGGTCTCCGGCCCCATCACCAACATCACCGACTTCGGCCTCTTTGTGGAGGTGGAGGAAGGCATCGAGGGCCTGATCCACATCTCCGAGCTGGGCCGGGATAAGCAGAAGATGACCGGCCTCCAGGTGGGCGACGTCATCCGGGCCAAGGTGATCCACGCCTCCCCCCAGGAGCGGCGCATCGGGCTCTCCATCCGCAAGCTGGAGACCGACGAGGAACAGTCCCACTACCGCGATTACATGCACTCGCGCACCGAGGCCACCACCAACATCGGCGATCTCATCCGGGAGACCCTGGAAGAGAAGCAGAGCAAGGACAACGGGTAAGGTAAACTCAAGGCGAAGAGGCGATTGGTTTTTTCGCCTTTTCGCCTTGTCGCCGTTTCCCCCGGTTCATCCGGGATGAAAGGTCGCGACCTGCATGGAAAATGAAACTGCTCCGGCTCCCGCCCCGGCCCCGGCCCCACCCAAACGGCACCCCCTGCTGAGCGGCTGCGTCATCACCTTTCTGGCGGTGGCCTTTTTCGTGGGCGCCGCCATCCTCGCCCTCACCCTCATGGGCAAGGTTTCCCTGACGGCCAAGGAACGGGTGGGGGTGGTGGAAGTCAAGGGCCTCATCGCCGACTCCCGGGCGATCATCAAGCAGCTGGACCGCTATGACCGGGACCCCAGCATCAAGGCCATCGTGGTGCGCATCAATTCCCCGGGCGGGGCGGTGGGCCCCTCCCAGGAAATCCTGCGGCAGATCGAAAAGATTCGCCAGAACAAGAAAGTGGTGGCCTCCCTGGGGACCCTGGCGGCCTCGGGAGGCTATTACATCGCCTGCGGCGCCGACCTTATCATGGCCAACCGGGGCACCGCCACCGGCAGCATCGGGGTCATCATGCAGTTCACCAACCTGGAGGCCCTGACCAAGAAGATCGGTCTGGACTTCTTCAACCTGAAGGCCGGCCGCTACAAGGACGTGGGCACCCCCTTCCGGTCCATGACCAAGGAAGAGCAGGCCTACATGCAGGGTTTAATCGACAACATTTACCAGCAGTTCCTGCGGGACGTGGCCCGCAACCGCAATATCCCCCTGGAGAGGATGCGGCAGATCGCCGAGGGCAAGATTTACACCGGCGAAGAAGCCAAGACGGTGGGGCTGGTGGATGAGTTCGGCAACCTGCCCGACGCCATCGAGAAGGCGGGCCGCCTGGCCGGCATCAAGGGCCGGGTGGAGGCCGTCTACCCCGAAAAGGAGGGGTTTTCCCTGCTGCGCTTCCTCCTGGGCCAGGACACGGAAGAGTCCCTGAGCAGCAGCCTCACCCTCCCTTTCCCCGAACCCGCCTTCCTGCCGCCGTGGTTCAGGTAAAGATTAACCACAGAGACCCCGAAAACACAGAGCCTTAGAATAAAAAAGAACCTTGGCGGCCGGCCGCCAAGGTTCTTTTTTCTCTGAGTTCGCAAGCCTTCTGTAGCTAAGTGCTTATCCGTAACTGGACAACGCCTCATTAATTTGTGAACCTGGATAAGGGGATCATATCTGGAACTCATACCACTTATACCAAGTTGCGACCATACAGGTAATTCATCTTTTTCTTTGTAGCGGACCCATGTGTCCGCCCGCAAGAGGGCGCACCCGCAGGTGCGCCCCTACAACAGCTTTTCTTACTTCTATGAGCGCAACTTGGTGTGAGGGGCGGTTTCAGGTTTCAGGTTCCGGGTTTTTCGTTCCACTCACCCAAATCGCCACCCCCGAGCCATAAGGATGGCCGGGAAATGGCGGGTCTCAAAACCGCCGCCGCCCCGGTGATACCGATTTGCAGTCAAAAGGCTGCTTGGCAGCCGCAGGCTTTACCGTTTAGCCTGCGCCCGCGCCGGCGGGACGCCGGTGCCACTTTTTGATTGCAACTCGAGACTTCTGCCACCGTCTCGGTTGTTGCCTGGATGAATCCAAAGGTGGCGTAGGCGCCCTCGCCTGCGACTCAATGAGGTTGGACAGCCGAGGGCGGCTATCCCCCATTGGTACTTTCCCAGAGGTCTCAACCCGGTATGAGGGTGGCTTTCCCGGTCCTGCGGCCCAGCCTGGACCGGACCCAATTTTTAAGGCCCAGGCCCCGGGGCCGATTATTAAATTTCCACCACCTGACGGAAATCAGGGATGACCACGCTCCGGCATCCCAAATCGTGGCGCAGCCGGTCGGCCAGCGCCTCCGCCCCGTCGGGCTCGCCGTGGACGACAAATATCCGGTCCGGACGCTTCTGAAAGGCCCGCACCCAATCCAGGAGGCCCGGTTGATCGGCGTGGCCGCTGAAGCCGTTCAAGGTCACGACTTCGGCTTCCCGATGGTATTCCTTCCCGAAGATCTTGACTACCGGGGCCTGCTCCACCAGGCGGTGGCCCAGGGTATTGGGGGCCTGCCAGCCGACGATCAGGATGGTGTTGCGGTGGTCCTCGATGTTGTTTTTTAAATGGTGCTGGATGCGCCCGGCCTCGGCCATGCCCGAGGCGCTGATGATCACACAGGGGCCTTGGCGGTCATGGAGTTTCTTGGACTCCTCCACGTCCCGGATGTATCGCAGACGCCGGAAGCCGAGGATATCGCCGTCCGGGTCTTTGCGGCGCATATAATCCCGGGTTTCCTCGTCAAAGCATTCCGGATGCTTGCGGAACACGTCGGTTACATCCACCGCCAGGGGACTGTCCACAAAGACGGGGATGTCGGGCAGATCGCCCTGGTGGTAGAGGCGATTCAAGAGATATACCAGAAATTGAGTGCGCTCCACCGCAAAACACGGGATAATGACTTTGCCCCCCCGGGCGCTGGTGCGGCGGATGGTCTCTTGGAGGGCCGCCGCCGACTCCTCCAGGGGCGGGTGGGTCCGGTTGCCGTAAGTGCTCTCGATGATAAGGAAGTCGGCGGTCGTGAGCCTGGTGGGGTCGCGCAAAATCGGCACCTGGGGCCGCCCGAGGTCGCCCGTAAAGACTAGACGCCGGGCGGGCCGACCCTGGGTCGGCTGCAAATCGAGGGCGACGATGGACGAGCCCAGCATGTGTCCGGCGTCATACAGAGTCAGGGTGACCCCCGGCAACAGCCGCTGGGGCCGTTCATAGTCGAGCCCCTCAAAATACCGCAAACTTTCGGCCGCATCCTCCCTAGTATAGATCGGTTCCACAGGGGGCTCGCCATATTTCCGGCGCTGCCGGTTGACATACCCCACGTCTTCTTCCTGGATGTGGCCGCTGTCGAGGAGCATGGCGCCGCAGAGGTCCATCGTGGCCGGGGTGCACACGATCTTACCCCGAAAACCCCGTTTCACCAAGTTGGGGATGTTGCCCGAGTGATCGATGTGGGCATGAGACAGCACCATCACGTCCACCGCCGCGGCCTCAAAGGGCAGTTCCCGGTTCCGTTTCCGGGCCTCGTCGCGCTTGCCTTGATAGAGCCCACAGTCCAGGAGAATTCTCTGCCCGTTAACCGTAAGCAAGTGCTGGGAGCCGGTGACGGTCCGGGCGGCCCCGTAAAAAGCGATCTGCATCCGGGAACCTCAAGTCTTTTACCGGGTTCGTTCTCCTAGGCATCCAATCTGAAATACGGGACGACGGCAGTCGCGGTTCGCGCCCCCCTTACCAGGCCATTCGATGCAATTGAAAGAGAACATGGTAGTATTTAATCCAGGTTACTGCCAGATGGGGAACTTATCAAGCTAAGAAATCGGCATCGCGGCGAGCCACTTGAACCATGGCGGCAAGTGTGCTATAGGTGAGCATCTAGCCCGAGGCAGGCATCAAGGGGTTTTTCACTCGGGAGCCTAAGCTTGGTTGAGGATGAGGAAAAAAAGGTGGAAAAACTTCCAGGTGTGGTGATTTAACATGAGATGTTCCCTTCCGAAGCCGTTGGTCATCTTAGCCATCGTCTCTTTAATCCTGCCTTTGATTTTAGCAAGTTGCGGCTTTATCCCTTTTTATGCCCTGGGCAAAAAGTTCAACCCGGCGCGCACCTCCGAGTTGGTGAAGGGGGAATCAACCCGGGAAGATGTTCTCCGCCTGTTCGGCAAGCCCGCAGCATCAAGCATTGCGGACGTGGCCACGGCCAGGTCGTGGAGCTACTCGTATACTTATCTTGGCAACCTGGGGGTGGAGCGGGGCAACCTGGAGGTCTTTTTTAAAGACAACCGGGTGGAGGACTACCACTTGCAGGTAACCCAAAGCAGAGATTAATTCAACGGAAAATGGCTGGCAATTAAGCAAGTGGCGCCCCCGGTGGGAGGCGCGGTTGACGCGGCAGTTATCTGATATCCAGGGGATTACCGGCGTCGGCCGCGGTGCGGCCCAAAAATTCCGAATACTGCTGGTTGATTTTCTGGTCCACGCTCCGGGTCACCTTCTCTTCGGGGATGAAGACTCCCAAAGGCCGGTTGCTCACATAACCCCAAGGCTTGGCCACGAGGACCTCGCTGGCTTTGAGATCGATTCCGGTGAGACAGGTTAAGGGAATGGTCGCCAGAAAAGCCGAACTGGGCAGCAAGGCCGCCATCGTCGCCAGGGGCCTCACCAGCGCCAAGTCAGGAATGGTCTTAATCAGGCTGGCCGGCGGCGGTCCCGCCTCCGGCTCCTGGGCCCAGGCAGTTTTCAAGTTGCCACTCACCGATAACGCCAGCAATATCAAGACAAGGGCAATTTTTCCCATGTTCTTCTCCCAGGCCGCGCCGCCGGACCATCCGGCCGCAGATACCCTTCCCGGCCCCTTCCTCGACCCCTATTCATACCGCAGCACAATCGTGGGGTCCTGGTTGGCGGCTCGAACCGCCGGATACGTGCCGCAGACAATTCCCAACACCGTGGCAATGGAGATGGCCAGGAGCAGCAATTTTCCCGAAAAAACCGGGGAAAATTGAAAGGACCGGGAAATTAACCTGGAAGCCAAGAAGCCCAGGGTCGCCCCGCCCAAGCCCCCCAGCAGACACAGCAGGATGGATTCAAACATAAACTGGATTTTGATATCCCATTTGGTGGCTCCCACCGCCCGCCGGATGCCTATTTCCCGGACCCGTTCGGTTACGGATACCAGCATGATGTTCATAATGCCGATACCGCCCACCAAAAGAGAGATGCTGCCGATGGTCCACAAAACATATTCAAATATTTTGATGGATTTTTGTTGGGTCTCCAGGATCAACTTCTGACTTTGAATCTCAAAACGTTGTTCTTCGCCAAACCGCCGGTAGAAAAACTGGCTTAATTCCGCGGTGGAAATATTGGTGTCTTTGCCTCGGGCATAGATAGTGCGGATTTTCTTGGTGGGAAACAGCCGTTGGGCCAAGGTTATCGGGATCAGGGCGGCTCGGTTAATGTCTTCAGCGGCTAGCCGCTCAGTTTTCTTCATGATGCCGACCACTTTAAGCAGATAGCCATTTATGGGCACCATCTGGCCCAGGGCCTCTTTTTCGGGGAAAAGTTCGACAGCCAGTTCCTCGCCCAAAAGGCAAACGGGCAGATAATATTGTAAGTCGTGGTCCGAGATGAGGTGTCCGCGGGCCACCTGGATTTTATTCATGCTGAAATATATGGGTAAGACCCCGATTACATTAAAAGATTGGAACTTGCCGGCCCGGAAGAATTCCGCGTTGTTGGTGAATTCCGGGGAAACATCCAAGACATTGGGGCAGGTGGCCTGAATGGTGGCGAGATCTTTGAGGTTTAAGGATATTTCCTCTCGGTTCGGCCGGTCTTTATCCGCTTTGGTGCTCACCCTGAGGATATCGCCTCCAAGTTCCTTAAGCGCCTGGATGGTTTTCTGGCGGGCCGCCTCACCGACGGAATACATAATGGAAAAAGAAGCGATTCCTATAACAATTCCGAGGACGGAGAGTCCGGTGCGCAAGCGGTGGGCGCGCAGGCTCTGCCAGGCAGTCTCAACGATATCGCGGGTCATCATGGGGATTGATCTTCCACAATGCGGCCATCCCTGATCAAGATGGTGCGGTCAGAAAAAGCGGTCATTTGCTGGGAATGGGTGACCATGACTATGGTCAGGCCCGATTTGTGAAGATTATTAAAAATCTCCATCACCTCTTTTCCGGTCTTGCTGTCCAAATTGCCGGTGGGTTCATCGGCCAGAAGCATTTTGGGTTGGGCAGCCAAGGCCCTGGCAATGGCAACCCGCTGCTGTTCTCCACCCGAGAGCTCCCCCGGCAAACGATGGGCCTTGCCTTTTAAGCCCACCTGCTCCAGCACGGAGGCGGCAATCTCCTTGCGCCTGGGCCCCGGAATTTCTTGGTAGACCAGGGGCAATTCCACATTGCTCCCGGCCGTGAGCCTGGGAAGAAGATTGAAGGACTGAAAAACGAAGCCGATCCCTCGCCTGCGTAAATCGGACAATTCGTCGTCATTCAGTTTTTCCACCTGGCGGTTTTGGAAAAAATAGGCGCCGCTGGAGGGCCGGTCCAGGCAGCCGATGATGTTGAGCAGGGTGGTCTTGCCGGAGCCTGAGGCCCCCATAATGGTTACAAATTCGCCTTCGAACACCTGGAGGTCGACCCCATACAGCACCGGCACTTCGATGCCGCCCGAATGGTAGGCCTTCTTGATGTTAACCAGGCGCAAGGACTCATTAGGTTTCATCGGCCCTTGCCGGACCCCTCTATGAGCTCCCCGGGGACCTGGGCCAGGATTTCCTGGCCTTCCTGCAAACCCTCCGTAATCTCAGCCTCGTTCATCGTCACCAGGCCCACTTTTACCGGAGTAAATTTATAGTTCCTCTCCGCCTTGCCTTCGATCAGATAAACCCCGGACACGCCGCCTTTCTTGACCAAGGCCGAGATGGGGATTTTTAATACTCCGGTCTTCTTTTCCAGGGGAATGTTCACTTGCCCGGTCATGCCTATTTTAGTCTTCGGGTCGGGTTTTTCTATCAAGCACCGCAACTTGAAAAGAGTTGCCTTATCAGCGGTTTCCGAGGTGGTGGCCACCACTTTCCCGTTAAACATATCCTTGGGGAAGGCAGGGATAAAGATAATACACGGTTGATTTACCTGAATTTGCAGGAGATCGAATTCATCCACGTAAACATCCACCGTGAGGTTCTCGTAGTCTTCGACGGTAATCAATACTTCTCCGGGGGTCACCGGCCGGTTTTCGATCAGGGCCTTTTCCACCCCCCCCCCCAACTTGGATGAGCCGCCCTTGGGAAGACTCACATAGCCCGAGCAAGGAGCAAATATTTCTTTATATTCCAGGTCCTTCTGAGCGTCTTGATAAGCGATTTTCGCGGCGATAAGTTCAGCCTGGGCTTCTCTCAGAGACTCAGGGCTTCCTTTGTTAAGCGCTTCTTTGATCTGGGCCTTGGCCCCTGCCAGGCCGGCCGCACTCTTGGCCAGGTCCAACTCGGAGCGGTCCAAGTCTTTCTTGGAGATGGCCTTGGCCTGATACAGTTCTTTGTTGAGCAGGAATTCTTTTTCCCGATCTTCAAAGTCCGCTTGATAATTGGTCAGATTGGCCTTGGCATTGATGTAGGTGTAAGAAGACTCCCAGTGTTCTATTTCCGTCACCTTGGTCTGGGCCTTGATATACTTGGCCCTGGCGGTTTCCATCTTGCTGATCAGGTCGTCCTCGTTGAGCCGGAGAACCAGGGCCCCTTTGCTTACCTTATCCCCTTCTTTCACCAGGACTTCCTTGATCTTGCCGCTGACCGGACTGGCCACATTCCCGGAATAGAGGGGCTGGATGGTCCCCGACAGGTACAAGTCCTTGACGATGTCCCCGGTAGTGACCTCATAGGGACTCACACTCATACTTCCGGCTTTTGGGGGCTTCCCCCCCCGGAACCACCAGAATCCCAGCAGTATGAGAAAAAGCAGGCCCCCGCCCCAGAGCAAATTCTTGCGGGTCATTGCCCGGCGCATAACATCTTTATTCATAAATTTATTCAAGCAAGTATCATCCTTATCAAGAATAAATTGAATGTAACCATTTAAATAATAAGCCAATATTTTTCAATTGTCAAAATCCCGGTTTGCCGGTTTTTTCGGCACCCGAACCGCCGTTCTCTTTTAGAGAAGGCACGGGGGGTTCGGTCCCCGGTAAGGGGGCGGTCACCAGAGGACGGCCCAAGGTCCGGTAGAAAGTGATTTTCCCCAGGTTGAAGCTGATGAGGGCGCCCAGATAGTTCAACTGGGCGGTCTTAAGATTGCTACGGGTGTCCGTCACCTCCAGATAGGTGTTCAATCCCATGCGGTAGCGCAGCTCTGCGATCCGGAGGCTTTCCTGGGCCAGACCCACACTCGACTCCCCCATTTTAACCCGGTCCTGGGAGTTTTCCAGGGTGATTAAGTTATTTTTAACCTCCAGCTCGATATTTGACTTGGTTTGCGCTAACACAGTCTGGGCTTGGTCGATGTTGTTGAGGGCCTGGACTTTGTTTTCCTTAATAACGCCGCCGTCGAAGATAAATATGGGGACGTTTATTATGGCGCCGGCGGAGTAACCCGGCTCTTTGGGACGGTTTTGCCAGGAGTCAAGGGGATGGTTTCCCGAGATATTATACCCCCAGGCGGCGTTGGCGGATAAGGTGGGCAGGTACGGGTCGTAAGTGGATTTCAGGGCAATCCGGGCGGATTCCAGGCTCAATTTGGCGCTCTTGATCTCCAGGCGATTCTCCAGGGCTTCTTTTAAGGAAGGCTCATACTTGAAGGTTTGGGGCTTAAAAGTGAGCCGCCCCGTGGGCATAACCTCTACCTGCTGATCCACCACCAGAGTATTGCGCAAAATGGACAGGGCAATATCATAAGCCCCTTCGTCTATTTTCAAGTTCTGCCGGGCGTTGTCCATCTGCACCCTGGCGCTCAAGACGTCCACCTCGGCGACTCTGCCGGCCTTTAACCGGGCTTCGGCGATGCGCAACTGTTCCTGGGCCTGCTCCGCCTGGCCCCGGTCAATATTGATGGTCTCTTTGGCTCTCAGGACGCTGTAGTATTGGTCATACACCGAGGTCACCAAAGTCTGGCTGTTCAGGATGTAGGTGGCCTTCTGGGTGATCAGGGTGATCAGGGCTTGCTGGACGGTCCGGCCGATGGCCCCGGAAAGGTCCAGGGGCATGGTCACGCTGACATTGAAGCCGGCGATATAGCTAGTTATCACATTGGTGGCCACCGTATCGCTGGGCGAGTTGGCAAGACCGTGCGAACTGGACAAGCTGCCTCTCAGACTGGGATAGTAGCCGGCTTGGGCGGCCCGATAGGCGGAAGCGGCGTTGCTCATATTCCGCCGGGCGATTTGCAAATCATAGTTGTTTTGCAGCGCCAGAGCGACCGCCTGCTCCAGAGATAAGGGCAGGGTCCTCCTTCCCGGCTTGGGTTGCGGCTCGGCGGCTCTTGCTACGAGAGAACAGGTAAAAAGAAGAGTAATGAGAATTAAAGTGACCGGATAAGGGCGCAGGGACATTTAGATAAATATTCCTCAGGCGTATTTAGGACTACATCCTATTTCAAAAACCGGATTGGCAAAGAAATGTCATTCTGAACTCGCGAAGATTCTCGTGTTTCCAACAACTTGAGATAATTCACTCCGCTCAGAATGACCGAAAATATGGATTTTGAAATAGCTTACTACATAGAAAACAAAGCTCAACCATTCATCATCATATTATTTATCCTCAATATTAGAGTCAAATAAAAAGAAGGTAAAGAAAAATTTTTCCAGCGCCACTGCCCCGGCTGAACTTCACCGTTGCAAGGAGGGGTACTCCAGGGACCATTTGGCTTCCAGGATTTTCTCCGCTTCCAGGGTCTTCACGTCTGCCTGAAAAATCACCCGATTATCCCCCTCCTTCCGGCTGAACGCCAGTTTGGCGTTGTCCGGCGACCAGCAGGGTTGGGTGTCCTTGCCGCCGTTGGTTATCCTCTGCCGGTCCGAACCGTCGGGCCGCACCACCCAAATGTTTTGGCTGCCCGTGATGGGCGTCATCCGGACGAAGGCGATGAGCTGGCCATCCGGAGACCAGGTCGGATAGGTGGCAAAGACGTAGGGGGAGATAATTTCAACGCTGGTTTTTTTCTCCAGGTCAAAGACCTTTAAGGTCGACCGGGGTAAAAACCACAGGAAACGCTCTTCGGCGCTGCTGTAAAGGTAAACGATCTTGGTGCCGTCCGGGGACCAACTGGGATAACCCTGGGCCACCGGGGCCTGGGGGTCCAGGATCCGGCGGTTCTGGCCGTCGATATCCATAACCCAAATCCGGTATTGGGCATCATCTTTGGTTTTGGGTTTGAGGGGATTGGAGACGAAGGCCAGCTGTTTCCCGTCCGGAGAACAGACCGGGTATTGGTCATGAGCCGTGCCGTCGGAGATGCGGGTGATCTCCTGGGTTTCCAGATTCAGCTTCCTGATCTGGAACATCTGGGTATCGTTCACCGACATATAGGTGGTGACAAAAAGGCTGCGGCCGTCCGGGGAGAAGTGGGGGAATTTGTTGGCCTCTTCCGAGGGCAGCAGGCGCAAGGTT
>JBGPBR010000032.1:0-10648 GCA_041481325.1 Desulfobaccia bacterium | reverse complement strand
CTTTCGGCTTCCACCACGGGAGTTATGTCCCGCACGGCCTCGAAGCCGCCGATGACCCGTCCGGCGGGGTCGGTGATGATGGAAGCCGACACCGTCACCTGGATCTCCTGCCCCTGGCGGTCCCGCACCACCCGCCGCACCCCGGAAATGGGCCTCTTTTGCTCCATGACCTGCTTCAGGAGGCAGTCGCAGGTCTGGCACTGCACGGTATTGAGGACTTCGCCGCAGGTCTTGCGGCCCACCACTTCGTTGCGGCTGTACCCGGTGAGTTTCTCCATGCGGTCGTTGATGTAGGTGAGCACCAGGTCCGGGTCCACCATGAAGAAGGGCATGGGGAAGTTTTCCAGGATGCTGGACAGCGTGGCCATTTGCAACTGCACCACCGGGTGGGCCAGGACATCGGCGTGCTCCCTAACCACCACGAAGCAGCCGGCGGGCTCTTCCCCCCGGCCTTGGATGGGGGTGGCGGTGACCGTCAAAGGGACGCTGGTGGACCAGCGGGACTTCAGCAGGATGGGGGCCCGATTCAAACTTTCCCCAGGCCTCAGACAGCGGTCCTGGCGCACCGTGCCGTCCACGCTCAGCGGCAGGCCCGTCAGCTGGGCGCAAATGGGGCAGGAGTCCCCCAGGCGCAGGGCGTCACCGAAGATCTTCACCGCGGCCCGGTTCAAGAAGACCACCTGCTTGTTGCGGTCGGCAATCAGGACCGGCTCGGGAAAATCGGCCAGCAGCGGGGCATAGCACTCCGCCAACAAAGGGGCGTCCCCAGCTTTGATGGCGAGTTCCGGTCCGCCCGGATCGGCTTTAGGCTTCGGAGTCATGGTTTTATCTCGTCCCTAAGCTCCTGCTAAGGTGGGGTCCCTGAATTACTTTGACATTTAAACCGGGGGTTTTTATACCCCCCTTTAGGAAAAAGGGACTTAAAATACCCGGCATTCAAGAGGGCTCGATTTAGGTCATACTGTTTAAGGGACCTGACCCCTGGGAACTAGAAAAACGTTTCCCCCCGGCCCCCTGCTAAATCCCCTTTTACTCAGTTCCCGCCACCCCTGCTCATGCCACCGGGGCCGCAAAGGTTTTTCCCAGGACCAGTTGGGCCGCGGCCAGTTCCTGCTGCCGGATGATGAGGGAGATGGAAGAAATGGTGCAGCTCAGGGCCAGGATGGTCACCCGGGCCCGCTCCAGGGCCTCCAGCAGGGTGTGGGTGATGCCGTAGCGGTCGCCGAAATGGGGGCCGTGGAGAAAGATCCCGGCCACCGGCGTCAGGCGCATGGGCCTGGCCTCGGGCAACCGCCTTTTTAACAGGCGCCGCACCTCCTCGCCCTGGTCTCCTGCGGCTTGGGGCCTGGCGGTGCTGAAAGAAACGATGAATTCCTTGCCCTCCAGGCCGGGGAGGGCCACCAGGAACGGGACCTTCAAGCCCAGGTCCGCCAGGTCCATGAGGGCGTTGGCCAGGCCTTCCAGGATCTCCGCCGAGGAAATACTCATGCCCCAGAGGTCCAGGTCGGGCTGGGGCACGATCCAGTAGACCTTGATGGTCTTTTCCTGGTAGGTGGCCACCACTTTTTGCACGTATTCTTCCGGCGGGGGCTGGGCCTCGAAAAAATCCTGGGGGGAGTCGAAGGAGGAAAAGCGAAAATCCTGGAACAACTGCTGCACCACCGCCTTCTTGCGCCTGGAGGAGAACACCGCGGAGATGGCGGCAGGCGAGCTGGCCAGGCCGTGGATGATAACCCGGGCCCGGGCCAGGCTGCGGATAAAATTGCCGATGATCTCGGGGCGCTTGTCGTGGGGGTAAAGGGATAAAATCGAGGCGCCGGGGTGCAAGTTGGCGTGGCCGCCCGGCTCGGTATGGGTCTTTAACAGGGTGAGGGCGGCTTCCCCCGCCTCCCCGGCGGTGCACAGGACTTCCCGGTCGCCGGCCACATGGGTTAGAAAAGTCAGGTTGATCTTGCTCTGGGCCAGGGGGGCGCACACCCTATCTGCCAAGCGGTCCTCCCCCCGGGGGGAGGAGGACACCACGCAGGCGCCCCCCTCCAGGACTTTAAGGCCCCCAATTCTGATCCTCTGGTCGTCCAAGGTGTGTCAGGCACATGCCTTGATAATATTTTAGAGTAAGCGTTCCACTGCCTCCACCAGGGTCTTGGCATCAACCGGTTTGGGGATGAAGTCTTCGGCCTCAATGGCCATCCCCTCGGCGTGGCTGTAGCTGGTGGTGGGCACCGCTTCTCCCACCGCGGTGAGCAGCACGATGGGAATTTCCTGGGTCCACTTGTTGGACTTCAATTCCTTGCACAGTTGGTAGCCGTTTTTACGCGGCATCATCACGTCCAGGATCAAGACGTCCGGACGGCGTTTCTTGATGGCCTCCTCGCCTTCGATCCCGTCATAGGCCTTCCCCACCTCGTAGCCCTTGCTTTCCAGCATCATGGATACGGTTTCCACCAGATCAGGATCGTCGTCAACGATCAACACGTATTTTTTCGACATGAGACCTCCCCTTTCGTAATGAGCGTATCTCCATTATGAACTCAAAATCTTTAAATTACAAGGCTCTTGAGCCCGCCAAATCACTCCCGGTGCCTGGTGACGCCACCCTGCCCTTCTGCGGGAGCGAGGCGCCCCAGAGATGCGGCGCGCCGCGCCGAATGACCCACCGGCCCCTTATAGCCTTAATTCTTATCGACTGGGGTGGTGCTTCATAATTACCATGACATTTAAAACCGCGGTTTTTTAACCCCCCCCCTTTTTATAAGGGGGGTAGGGGGAATTATATAAGCGCTTGATAATCCCCCTAAATCCCCCTTTAGGCAAGGGGGACTTTAAAATGGCGGTTGGCAGGACTCGGCAAAATAATTGCCAGACAATTTATCACGCCTGCCCCTGGCGTCCTGGCCGATTTCTTACCCCCCGTTGAGCTGGGGCCGGGGATACAAGCCGGTGCGCTCCACGATTTCCGGCACCTTCTCCTCCCACTCGATGGCCATGATGTGGAAGCCCTTGATGCCGGGAACCTCCTTCAGTTCTTCGATTTGCTCCACCGCGAGGTTGATGCCCTCTTCCGCCTGTTTTTCCTTGGGAACGCCGGCCATGCGCTTGATGATGGCATCGGGCACATCGATGCCCGGCACCCGCTTTTGCATGTAGCGGGCCATGCCCACGTTCTTCATGGGGGTGATGCCCGCCAGGATGGCGCACTTCTCCGTTAGGCCCCGGTCCACGCAGATCTTCATGAAGGTCTTGAAGGTGTCCATGTTGTAAATGCACTGGGTCTGGACGAACTGGACCCCCGCGGCCACCTTTTTGCCGAGGCGGGCCGCCCGCAGCTCCACGTTGGGGCCGGCGAAGGGGTTGGCCGCGGCGCCGATGAACATCTGGGGCCGCACCTCGAACTCGTGGCCGCCCAGGAGTTTGCCTTCGTCCCGCATCATCCTGACCGTCATGGCCAACTGGGTGGAGTCCAGATCGAAGACGTTGGCGCAGTTGGCATGGTCGCCGAAGTGCTGGTGGTCCCCGGTGAGGCAGAGGATATTGTTGATCCCGAAGGACGCGGCCCCCAGGATGTCGCTCTGCAGAGCGATGCGGTTGCGGTCCCGGGTGACCATCTGCAAGACCGGCTCCAGGCCCATGAGCTTCAATTTGATGCACGCGGCCAGGCTGCACAGGCGGCACACCGAGGTCTGGTTGTCGGTGACGTTGATGGCGTCCACGTAGTCCTTGATCAGCTTGGCCTTGTGCTCGATCACCTGACCGTCGGCGCTCCTGGGCGGCCCCACCTCCGAGGTGACCGCGAAGTTGCCCGAAGCAATCATTTTCTGGAGTTTGCTGGGAGTGGTGGTCATATCCGTAAGTCCTCTCTCACGATCTTGCGGGGTCCGCCGTCCCGGGAAGTCTTCCAATCTTTGGGTTCCACGGGTTTTTCAAAACGGTCCAACTGGCCCAGGGTTTTCAGGCGCTCATAGATCAACTGCCAGCCGCAGGGGATATCCGGGTTGATTTCGCACTTGCCGGCCTCCGAGCCGCCGCAGGGACCGTTGAGCATGCGCTTGGAGCAGCGGGCGATGGGGCAGACGCCGCCGGTATCCGCCAGGATGCACTTGCCGCAGGCCTGGCAGCGCTCCGAATACAGGCCCCGCTCTTCGTTGACCCCCAGGAAACAGGTGTCCACTCCCGGGTAAACGATCTTGTTGTCGTACATCTCCGCCAGGTACTGGACCCCGACGCCGCAGGCCAGGGAGACCACCGCGTCGTAGCCGTCGATCTTATCCGACAGCTGCGCCAGGTACTCTTTTTCGCACTGGCGGGTCAGGCTGGTTTCATCGACCTGGGCCTGCTTGCCGGCCTGGGTGTAATAGAGCCGCAGGGCCGAAGCCAGGATCTTGGCCTCCTTCATACCGCCGGCCTCGCACACGGTGACGCAGCCGTCGCAGCCCGCGATGAGCACTTTGTTGGAGTCCTGCACCCTACCTATAATTTCTTCCAAGGGTTTGGGCACTGCTTTTATCATGTGGTTACCTCCGCGCTGGCCCTCGGGGCCGTTCCCGTTGCCATCCTGATGGGACTTGGTCCCAGCTCCATAATCTTGCCGGTCATCTCCCGGACGATTTCCGCGAACCGCCCCCCCATGCCGGAGGACAGGTTATACATGGCCAGACGTTCGCCGCCGATTCCCACCTGGTCGAGGATCTCCTTGGCGCGCTGGACCCTTTTCTTGGCATAGAGGTTCCCTGCCATATAGTGGCAGTCGCCTTCCATGCACCCCACCACCATGACCCCGTCGGCCCCCTGCTCGAAAGCCAGCAGCAGGTGCAAAATGTCCACCTTGCCGGTGCAGGGGACTTCGATGATGCGGATGGAGGTCGGGTACTGCAGTCTCATCGAACCTGCCAGGTCCGCAGCGGAATACGCTCAGTAGTGGCAGCAAAACCCGATGATCTTCGGTTCAAAGTTGTCCATCCTCGACTCCTCAGACTAAGGTTTTGATCTTGGCCGCGAGTTGGTCGTCCTCATAATGGGCCACCTGGATGACCTGGGCCGGGCACTCCAAGGCGCAGGTGCCGCAGCCCTGGCAGAGCGCTTCGTTGATCTCGCTGACGTTGTCCCGGTTGATCTGGGGCACCCCGTAGGGGCAGGTGCGCACGCACACCAGGCAGGCGGCGCAGCGGTCCGGCGAAACAAAGGCGGTGACCCCGCTGATGGTCTGGTTGACGTCCGCCAGGAAGGCGCCGGCCCGGGAGGCCGCGGCCTGGGCCTGGGCGATGGACTCGGAAATCAGCTTGGGCGAATGGGCCATGCCGCACAGGAAGATGCCTTCCGAGGCGAAGTCCACCGGCCGGAGCTTGGCGTGGGCCTCAATGAAGAACCCCGCGGCGTTCCTCGGGATCTTGAGGAGCGAGGCCAGTTCCTCGGTATCGTTGGCCCGGACCCCGGCGCTCAGGATCACCGCGTCCACCGGCAGGGTCACCGGGCGCTCCAGGACGTGGTCCACGAAGTTGACCTTTATTTTCCGGTCCTCGACTTGCACCTGGGGCAGCCTTTCCGGGTCGAAGCGGGCGAAGATCACCCCCCGGTCCCGGGCCTCCTTGTAGTAGTCCTCCAGGAGGCCGTAGGTGCGCATATCCCGGTACAGGATGACCACGTCCATCTCGGGGTTGAGGTCCTTCAACTGCAAGGCGTATTTCACCGCGCCCTGGCAGCAGATGCGGCTGCAGTTGGGGTTTTCGTCGTTTCTAGACCCCACGCACTGGATCATCACCACCCGGCTCCACTTGTCCACTTCCGCCGGGCTCTGTTCCAGCAAGCCTCCCAACTCCAGTTGGGTCATGACCCGATGGTGGTCGCCGTAGCCGAACTCCTTGGGCTGATACTCGTGGGCCCCGGTGGCCACCACGGTAATCCCGTGGTCGATTTTGCGCTCGTACATGCCGGGCCCCACCAGAACTTCAGTGGTGAAGTTGCCTTTATAGCCGCTGAAGCCCACCACCAGGGCCCCGGTGAGGACCTGGATCTTGTCGTGGGACTTGACCTGGCGGATAAGTTCATCCAGGTAGGCGTGCACGTCCTCGCCTTCGATGGTGTGGTGGATCTGCCGGGCGTTGCCTCCCAGTTCGTTTTCCTTTTCCAGGACGATGGTCTCGAACCCCTGGTCCCCCAGGTTCAGGGCGGCGTTCAGACCAGCCACCCCGCCGCCGATGACCAGGGCCCGCTGGTTGACGGTCAGGGGCTTCTCCAGCAGCGGCTTCAAGAGGGAGGCCCGGGCCACCGCCATGCGCAGCAGGTCCTTGGCCTTGTCGGTGGCCGCCTCGGGCTCCTTCATATGGACCCAGGAGTCCTGGTTCCGGATGTTGGCCATCTCGAAGAGGTACTTGTTCAGGCCCGCGTCCATCATGGTTTCCCGGAACAGGGCCTCATGGGTGATGGGGGTGCAGGCCGCCACCACCACCCGGTTGAGGTTTTGCTCCTCGATGACCTTGGTGATGGACACCTGGGTGTCCTGGGAGCAGGTGAAGAGGTTGTCGGTCACATAGACCACGTTGGGCAAGGTGGCGGCGTATTCCCGGAGTTCCGGGACGTTGACGACGCCGCTGATGTTGATGCCGCAGTTGCAGACGAAGACCCCGATACGGGCCGGGTCCTCGGGTTTGATGAGTTTTTGCTCCGGGAGCACCCGGGTCTTGGTCCGGGTCCAACGGACCTGGCCCAGGGTGGCGCTCACCGCCCCCGCGGCCGCGGAGGCCTGCATGACGGATTCGGGGATGTCCTTGGGGCCCTGCATGGCGCCGCAGACGTAGACGCCGGGCCGGGACGAAACCACCGGCGCCAGGGGCGCGGTGGCCACGAAGTCGTGGCGGTTCAGGTCCACCCCCACCGCGGCCGCCAGGGTTCTGGCGGTCTCGCTCACCTCCATGCCCACGGACAGCACCACCAGGTCGAAGACTTCGGATTTCTTCTCGCCGGCCTCATCGGTATAGGAGATTCTGAGGTTGCCGTCTTCCACGTGATCGATGGTATGGACCCGGGAGCGGATGAACCGCACTCCCTCGTCCTGGGCCCGGTTGTAGTACTGCTCGAAGTCCTTGCCGTAGGTGCGCATGTCCATGAAGAAGATGGCGGTGTCCAGGGCGTAAGGCGCGTGCTCCTTGGCAATGACCGCCTCCTTGATGGCGTACATGCAGCACACCGACGAGCAATAGGAGTGGTACTTCACGTCCCGGGAGCCCACGCACTGGAGCCAGGCGATCTTTTGGGGCTCCTTGTGGTCCGAGGGCCGGACCAGGTGCCCCCCGAAGGGTCCCGAGGCGCTCAAAATGCGCTCGAACTCCAGCGAGGTCACCACGTTGGGATGGGCGGCATATTCATAGGTCGAGCACTTGCTGGGGTCAAAGGCCTGGAAGCCGGGGGAGAGGATGACCGCCCCCACTTCCACTTCCTGGGTTTCGGGCTTCTGGTTGTGCTCTATGGCCCCGGCCTGGCAGGCCACCACGCATTGCATGCACTCGGAGCAGACCCCGCAGTTGAGGCATCTTTCGGCCTCGCGCCGGGCCTGTTCCTCGGTGTAGCCCTTGGCGATTTCTTCAAAGGAGCAGCAACTAAACTCCGGCGGCAGGGTCGCCATCACCTCCCGAGGCTGGCCTTCCTCGTCCTTGGGCACCGCGGCCCAGCGCTTGTGGGCCTCCTCGCCTTCGCTGCGGCCTTCCTTGAGGTCCAGGCCGGAGAGGTAGCGGTGGATGGACTCCGCGGCTTCGATGCCGCCGCCCACCGCCTCCACCGCGATCCAGGGTCCGGTGTGGACGTCGCCCGCGGCGAAAACCCCGGGCCGGGAGGTCTCGTAAGTCGTTTCGTCAACTTCGATGGTACCCCATTTGGAAAGCTTGACGCCGCAGGCCGAGAGCGCCGCGGGGGCCGCTTCCTGGCCGATGGCGGGGACGATCATGTCCACGGGGAGCTCAAAGGTCTCGTTGGGGATGGGCACCGGCTTGCGGCGCCCCGAGGCGTCGGGCTCGCCCAACGCCATCTTTTGGCAGATGAGGCCCACGGCCTTGCCGCCTTCGCCGACCACCACTTCCAGCGGCGCGGCGAGATATATGATTTGGACCCCCTCGCACAGGGCCTGCTCGACTTCGTGCTCAAAGGCCGGCATCTCTTCCCGGGAGCGGCGGTAGACGATGGTCACGTCCGAGCCCAGGCGCCGGGCGGTGCAGGCCACGTCGATGGCCACGTTGCCGCCGCCGATGACCGCCAGGGATTTGCCGATCTCCTGGGGCTCGCCCAGGTTGTGGCGTCTCAAGAGATCCACCCCCTGGACCACCCCCGGGGCCTCCTCGTTGACGATGCCCAGGGGTTTGCCCACGTGGCAGCCGATGCCCAGAAAGACCGCCCGGTAGCCCTCGTCGAAGATCCCGTCCAGGGTGAAGTCCCGGCCCAGGGCGGTGTTGGTCTTGAGGGTGACCCCCAGGCGCAGGATGCCGTCAATTTCTTCATCCAGGACGTTCTTGGGCAGCCGGTAGTCGGGGATGCCCACCCGGAGCATGCCGCCGGCCTTGGGGAGGGCCTCGAAAATGGTGGGGCGGTAGCCTTGTAGGGCCAGATGGTAGGCGCAGGTGAGCCCGGCGGGCCCGGAGCCCACGATGGCGATCTTCTCGGGTCTCGCCTCCACCAGGGGCGGATTGAGGCTCCCCAGGTCCACCTGGTCCGCGGCGAAGCGCTTCAGGGAGCAGATGGCCACCGGCGCGTCCATCTCCGCCCGGCGGCACTTGGCCTCGCAGGGATGGGGGCAGACCCGGCCCAGGACCCCGGGCAGGGGCAGGCGCTCCATGATGAGCTTCACCGCCTCCTCGTATTTCCCCATCTTGACGAGCTGCACGTAGCCCTGGACGTTGATCTCCGCCGGGCAGGTGAGGGTGCAGGGGGCCCGGTCCAGCTTCTTGATGCCGAAGGCCGCGGGGATGGCCTGGGGGTAGAGGCGGTAGGCCGCGTGCCAGTCCGCCAGGCCCTGGTTGAACTCGTCTTTCATCAGCACCGGGCAGACGTTGGCGCACTCGCCGCAGCCGGTGCACTTGGCCGGGTCCACATACCGGGGCTCTTTCTTCAGGGTGACTTTGAGGTTGCCCGGGTCGCCCTTGATGTCCGCCACCTGGGTCAGGGGATGGATCTCGATGTTCAGGTGCCGGCCGCATTCCACCAGCTTGGGCGAGATGATGCACATGGAGCAGTCGTTGGTGGGAAAGGTCTTGTCCAACTGGGCCATGACCCCGCCGATGGCCGGCTTGGCCTCCACCAGGTGGACATAGAAACCGGAGTTGGCGAGATCCAGGGAGGCCTGGATGCCGGCCACGCCTCCGCCCACGACCATGACGGAGCCCACCGGGGAACCTTGGGTGCCGCCGGCCGCGCCGCTTTTCACTGTTTCGTCTTTCTCTTTGGTCATAGTTGGGTACCTTGAAGAGTTACGGGAGTGAATGTCATACTCCGGCTGCGGCCAGGATCGCGGGGAGCTTGTCTTCCCATCCGATGGTGGAAATGAGCACGCCGGGGTAGCCTTTGTCTTTCAGGGCGGCTACGGTTTCCCCGGCGATCTGCACACATTCCCGGACCCGATCTGCGGCCTTATGAATGCGGTTGATGGAATTCTCCGGAATTTTCATATCCAGATGCCGGTTGATGTAACGGGCCATACCCACGGATTTGAGGAGCATGACGGTGGGGATGATGGCCGCCTGGCGGTTGCCCACTTTTTTGCGGAAACCCTCCAGGGCCGCCACCTCAAAAACCGGCGGGGTGGTGAAGAACCGGGCTCCGGCCGCGATCTTTTGGTCTAGTTCCGAGAGCTCGGCCTCCAGGGCGGCGCCGTCCCCCGGCACCTTGACGGTGGAGCCCACCAGGAACCGGGGCGAGCCCTTGAGATCGACTCCGGCCAGGTCGCGGCCTGACTGCAAGGTCTGAATGGCCGCCAGCAGCTCCAACAGGGTGAGGTCATGGCAGGGTTTGGCCTGATGATGGTCGCCGTGGGCAATTTCTCCACCCGCCACCGCCATCACGGTGGGCACCCCCAGGGCCTGGGCCGCCAACAGATCGCCCTGGAGGGCCAGGCGGTTGCGGTCCCGGCAGCAGACCTGCAGCACCGTTTCCAGACCCTTGTTCTGCAGCAGGAGCGCGCCCCCCAGCGAACTCATGCGCATGACCGCGTTGCTCATCTCGGGGACCACAAAGGCGTCCACCAATCGCTTGATGCCGGCGGCGTTGGCCACCATGGCGGCCACATCCGTGCCTTTGGGCGGTTCCATCTCCGCCAGAATCACAAATTCGCCGGAAGCTAATTTTGCCTGTAATTGCATCGAACTCCCCTTTTACTATTGGGATGAGCGCACCATGGCATTGGAGATGGCCAATATCAGTTCATCCATGCCAAATGAGTTGACGTGATAATAAAAGATGCCCTTTTGCCTGATCCGGGACTCCTGCTCCGGGTTGTTTTCGTCCGCGGTGATGATGATGGGTAGTTTCCGGTGCAACCCCTTGATGATGGAGATGGCCTCATAACCCATGGGCTCGGGCAGACGCACGTCCATCACCAGGACATTGACCTTTTCATTCTGAAGGGTCATAAGGACGTCTTTGAGGTTGTCCACCAGCTTAAAACGGTGGCCCT
>JBGPBR010000031.1:0-10667 GCA_041481325.1 Desulfobaccia bacterium | reverse complement strand
GCGGCGCCTGGCCGAAAACGGCATCGATGATCTGCGCAAGGTGGTGGACACCATTATCACCATCCCCAATGACCGCCTCTTCAGCCTCAGCTCCAAGAATTCCCGCATCAAGGACGTCTTCGCCATGGCCAACGAGGTCCTGGGCTTGCGGTCCGGGGCATCTCGGACCTGATCATGGTCCCCGGCTTCATCAACGTGGACTTCGCCGACGTGCGCACCGTCATGAAAGAGCGGGGCATGGCCCTGATGGGCACCGGCATCGCCAACGGCGGCAACCGGGCGGCGGACGCGGCCCACAAGGCCATCTCCAGCCCGCTCCTGGAAGACATCTCCATCCGGGGGGCCCGGGGCATCCTCATCAACATCACCGCCACCCCGGACATCTCCATGGAGGAGCTCAAGGAAATCTGCGGCATTGTCCAGGAAGAGGCCCACGAAGACGCCATCATCAAGTGGGGCCTGGTCTACGACGAGAGCCTGCACGAAGAGATCCGGGTGACGGTCATCGCCACCGGCATCGGCAAGCGCTCCGAGCCCGCGGTGGACCTGGCGGCCTGGGGCCAGCCTCAGCAGGGCCAGCCCGAAGACCTGGAGATCCCCACCATCCTGCGCCAGCCCACCCACGAGCCGGCGCCGGCCCGGACCGCGGCGGAGGGCGTCAGGCCGCCCGAGAAACGCTTTGGCGTCATCGGTCAAAAGAAAAACATCGTCCACCCCGACTTGCAGTACGAGGAGAACGAACTGGACATCCCGCCGTTCCTGCGCAAGGAGCAACACTGATTAAAAGACGGTTTTTCGTTTTTGGTTTTCGGTTTTCGGTGGGGGCGTGATTTTTATCACGCCCCGCGTCGTTTAAGACTCGTTAGGAGCTTGGGAACCAGATACAAAAGGCTGCCTTGGTAGCCGCAGGCATTAGCCGGCGCCGGCGCCGGCGGGACGCTGGTGCCCCCGGAAAAAGTTGACAGAGAACCGACCCAATCGTGTGGCGCGGGCATGGCCCGCCAGATCCACACCTCCTTAGCCCAACTGGTATGTCCGCCAAGATCAAAACCCGCCTGAAGCAGCTCTTGTCCCAGGAGAAAGGCGCGCTGGCGCGGGAATGGGGCGCGGACTTCCCCATCGCCCTGATCTACCCCCAGATCTACCCGGTGGCCATGGGCAACCTGGGCTTCCAGGCCATCTACCACCTGCTCAACGCCGCCCCCGGCCTGGTGTGCGAGCGGGCCTTCCTGCCCACTACCGAGGAGTGGCGGGAGCACCGGCGCACCCGCACCCCGGTCCTGACCCTGGAGTCCCAGCGGCCGCTCACGGATTTCGCCGCCCTGGCCTTCTCCGTCTCCTTTGAGGCCGACTACCCGTACGTCCTTAAAATCCTGGCCGGGGCCGGCATCCGCCTCACCGCCGCCGACCGCGGCCCCGGCGACCCACTCATCCTGGCCGGCGGGGTGGCCACCTTCCTCAACCCCGAGCCCCTGGCCCCGTTCGTGGACGCCTTTTTCCTGGGGGAGGGGGAAGCCGGGGCCGCGCCCTTCTTCCTGTTTCTGGCTGAAAACAGTCCCACCGGGGACCGGCCGCAGTTGCTCCGGGAACTGGCCCAAACCATGCCCGGGGCCTACGTGCCCAGCGGCTACCAGCCCCGATACGGGGCCGACGGCACCCTGGCGGCCTTCGAGCCCCAGCCCGGCTTTCCGGAGAAAGTAACCGCCCCCCATCTGCCGGAGCTGGCCCCCTACCCTACCCACAGCCACCTCCTGGCCCCCCGGAGCGAATGGGGCGAGATGTTCCTGGTGGAAACCGGCCGGGGCTGCTCCCGGGGCTGCCGCTTCTGCGCCGCGGGCTTCGTCTACCGCCCCCCCCGGGAACGCCATCTTTCGGAGCTGTGGCCCCAAATTGAGCAGGGCCTGATGGAGAAGCGTAAGGTGGGCCTGGTGGGCGCCGCGGTCTCCGACCATCCGGCGATTAAGGAGTTGTGCCGCAAGATTTTGGGGGCCGGCGGCGAGATGGGCATCAGCTCGCTCCGGGCCGACTCCGCCGACGCCGAGCTCTTCGGCCTCCTGGCCCAGGGTGGAGTCCGCAGCGTCGCCCTGGCCCCGGAGGCGGGCAGCGACCGGTTGCGCCGCGTCCTTAACAAGGGCCTCAGCCAGGAGGACCTGGCCCGGGCGGCGCTGGACCTGGCCGCCGCCGGCATCCCCCAGTTGCGCCTCTACTTCATGGTAGGGCTCCCCACCGAAACCCGGGAGGACGTGGCCGACATTCCCAGGCTGGTGCGCTACCTGCAACACCGGGTGGTCAAGGACAGCCGGGGGAAAAAACACCTGGGCCTCACCACCCTGAGCCTGTCGTCCTTCGTCCCCAAGCCCTTCACCCCCTTTCAGTGGGTCCCTTTGATGGAGGTCTCCGAGCTCAAGGCGCGCCTCAAACTGGTGGCCCGGGAGTTCCACGGGGTCAAGGAGGTGCGGGTGCACACCGACCTGCCCAAGTGGGCCTACGTCCAGGCGTTGCTCGCCCGGGGCGACCGGCGGGTGGGGGACATCTTGCTGGCCGCCCAGGAAAAAGGCTGGAGCCGGGCCTTCCGGGAAAGCCCGGTCAACCCGGACTTTTTCACCCTGCGGGCCCGCCGCGCCGACGAGCTCTTCCCCTGGGACTTCATCGACCACGGCCTCAAAAAGGAATACCTCCGGGAGGAATACCAGCGGGCCCTGGAAGAGAAGGAAACCCCGCCCTGCCGCCCCCTGGTCTGCCAGCGCTGCGGCATCTGCCGGGGCGAGAGTGGCGAGGAGAGTGAGGAATGAAGATGTGGGGGAGGGGGCTAAGGGCTTTTTCGTAAGTGGCCCTTACCCCCCCCAATCCCTTAAAATGGATCTGGGATCACAGGGGTTCCTTTGGTACAAATATATGGATGGTTCGAGACCAAAATGAAGATCCTGAACTGGAAAATCTGGCTGAGCTTCGGCCTCGTGGCCCTGTCGGTGGCGCTCTATGCCAGCAATTACCTGATCTTCCGGGACGCCAACTACATGTTCCGGCTGTTCCTGGCGCAACTGGGGTTTCTGCCCATCTCGGTGCTCCTGGTGACCATCATCGTCAACCAGCTTCTGGCCCGGCTCGCCCCAGCGGACCTGAACCACCTGGCCCTGGATCTTGAACGGGCCAATACCCTGCTCATCAGCGAGTGGCTGGCCTATATGCGCTACCTCAAAAGCAGGTACCCCTACCTCTTTTCCCTGGCCCTGCGCACCAACCCCTTCGACCCCGAGGCCTCCCCGGAAATCAGGGAATGACTCGCCGACCAACGCCCTGGCAAAGAAAAGCCCGGCTGGAGCCGGGCGGTTAAATTCATGGATGGGTCAGGCCGCCGGCAGCTGGCTCCGGGCGGCAACCCGGATCAGGGATAGGTCCTCTTTGGGTTCTGCTTTGATTGCTGTTTTGATTGCTGCTTTCCTTGGGTTTGTATCTGGCCGGGCTTTTTCGTTCCCGTTTGGGCCTTCTGGCGGCTCCTTTGCTCGCTTACCTGCTTATCCCGCGCCTCCAAGGCCATCTTGGTTCTCAAGTCCGTACCCATATAGGGATTGGAGGAATTCCGCATGTCGAATTGGGCCCAGGCAAAACTGCCGGTCAACAGCAAAACCAAAGCCACAAAAACCGAGATAACGACTTTCTTCATTTTATCTCCTTCCTTAATTTATTGGTGAAAACCGATTTTCCCCAACCCGGACCTACCTCTTTTTGCTGCTCGAGGAACTGGAGCTCGAAGAATTGGAGCTGGACGAAGAAGAGCTGGAGTTGGACGACTTGGAAGACGACCCCGCCGGAGTGCTCCGGGCCGGGGTGTCCCTGCCACCAGCCGCCTTGATCTCCCGCATACAGCATTAGATAAGACTAATCGGAATAACATCGGGATATTCCTGAAATTTACTTATTAAATTCCCGAGAACCGGGAGAGAAGACGGCCGGCTGCTTCGGCTGAAGCTGATGAAATTATTTATTATTACCGTAGAAAGGAGATGGTTTTGGGGAGGTAAACCGCGGTTGCCTGGATACGAAGCTTCAAAAAATAATTGGAGGTGATTATGGTTTCGAGCAATTTAATCCGCTTTGCGGTCAAAAGGCGGCTGGGCAGCCCCAGGCTTTTACCGACGCAACACCGGTGAGACGCCGGTGCCGCCAGGGTCTGAAGGCAAAGCCAGCCGCGAGTTCCGATAACCTTAAACCACCTTGGCGCCGAAAACCCGCTGCAGGTGTTTCAGGGCAAAGGCGTGGGCCTCGGGGTCGAAGTCCGCCACTCCCTCCCGGTATACCAGGCTGGGGAGGTCCCGGTCGAAGAGTTCCTTGACCGTTTCCAGGACGCAGATGGAGGTGCACACCCCCACCACCTCCACCCGGGCCACCTGCTCCTTTTGCAGGATTTCATCCAGGTTGGTGCGGGCAAAGGCGCTGTAGCGGGTCTTTTCCACCCGGTAATCTCCCGGCTTCAAGGAGAGCTCCGGAATTACCTGGGCCCCCCAGGTGCCTTTAACCGCATGGGGGGGGAAATGCCTGAACTCCCGATCATCGGGGGCGTGGGCGTCGGTCACCAAGATCACCACCCCGCTCCGGCCCCGCACTTCCTCGATCTTGGCAGCCACAAAGGGGATGATGGCCCGTCCCTGAGGTCCGATGAACAAGGCCCCCTGGGGGTCGATGAAGTCGTTCAGCATGTCCGCCACGATCAACGCAGTCTTGCCCATGGAGCCGCCTCCGGAGCGCAATAAACTATCTTATGGTCAAAAAATAAGCGCAGATTGCCGCAAAGGCAAGTAGCCACGCAGGATGGTGCGCAGAACGCACATTAACTTTGGACTTTGAACCTTAAACTTTGAACTTTTCGGAACAGGAGCTTGGGAACGAGCACAAGACCATGCGCCTTGGGGAACCCCCAAGGCGCATGGTCTTTCTCTGGGTCCTCGGTGGTGAAGGAATGGTGGCTGGGTGGTTTAGGCTGGCGGCTGTTTCTGTTTACCGGAAGGTCTTCTCCTTCTCGGGGTTTTTTTTCCGGGCCCGCGCCGTCTGCTGGCCGACCAGTTCCTCCAGGCGGGGATTATCGGGCTTGACCCGGGAGAACCATTGCAAGGCCTCGTCAAAGCGCCCCAGGCGCCGGTTCAATTCCCCGACCAGATAGGTGAGGGTGGGCACCTTCTTGGCTTCAATCTCAGGGTTCTCCAGGGTCTTGACCAGGTACTCGAGAGTGGCGGCCCGATAACGGCGGGCGGCCGCGGCGTCATGGGAGTCATCCGCCAGCCAGGCGGCCTGCTGAAAGGCATAAGCAATCTTCTCGGCGGGGAATTTTCGCACCATATAGATATTGGCCAGGACTTCATATTTGCCGGCCCCCCTGACGCCGCCATGGGCCTGGCGGAAATCCGTCAGAAACTTGCCGATGTCGCGCCGCTCCGGCTCACTGAGCTTGGCTTCGTCGCGACCATCGGTGAAGCCGCAATGGGGGCAGGCGTGCACCAGGTAGGGCAGGGGGTCCAGGCCCATGGCCAGGGGACGGAACTCCGCGTCCCGGTCCATGACGTTGGTGCTCCAGATAATCTTGTCGGTGAACTGCCGGCCGCAAAAGACGCAGGTAAAATCGGCGTCGCCTATGGTGGTGGCGCCGGCGACGTCCGGGCCGGCCGCCAGAAAGCAGGCCAAAAGAAGCGAAATCAGCACCCGGGGAGACCTGGGAATCAACTCTTTGCCTCCGGTAATCAGACGGGCGCGGCACTCTGGGGTCAGGCTAACCGCCCATTATCTTCTTACCACCAAGAGATGGAGGGCGCCTGGGATAAAAAAATGCCTTGGCGGCTGCCCGCCAAGGCGCATTTGCCGTGTCCGCTGCGTTCTCTGTGCCTTGGTGGTTAATAACTAGAGCCTGGCCGTGCACCCTCCTTCGAATCCGCCTCACCCGGTTGGGATCACCAGGGGGTAATGGATTAGCGTCCGCCGCGACACAGCCCGACCCTGCTTACCGCTGCTTCCTTCCGGACCTGACGGGGTTCACAGGCGCCTGTTGCGCAGGGTCCAATCCGCCGCCCTGATCAGCCGTCACCGGATGCGCTGCGACCCTCTGGGAGGGGGTTCGATCCCGCGTAAGCGGTTTTCGGGTTACAGGGCACCGCTAGCTCCCCATCTAGCACGACCAGGTGTTGAAATTTTCTCAGCGGTCGACGCGTTCCCGCATCTCTTTACCGACCTTGAAGAAAGGCAACCTCTTGCCGTCAACCTTGATGAGGTCGCCGGTCTTGGGGTTCCTACCCTTGTAGCCGTTGTAGAATTTTACCTTGAAGCTGCCAAAGCCGCGGATTTCGATGCGCTCTTCCAGCGCCAGGGCATCGGCCATGTTTTCGAAAACGGCGTTCACCACCATTTCCGCTTTTTTCAAGGTGATATTCTCTGCTTTGGCCAGGGCCTCGATGAGTTGCGACTTATTCATGCCGCGGTTCTCCTTATGGCAGAGCCTGAGTCCTGGGGGGCTTGGCAGACTCCGGTACCGTTGGCTAATTTGGCTAAATAATAAATAAAATCGGGGCGGAGGTAAAGAAAAAAATGATGGGGGCTCCCACCGACGGCCCCAGGACCCGGATTTCGGCAGTCCCTTTGCGGTTATCTCGTTGACCCCGGCCCCGGGACCGGCTAAATTGGTCTTAGGGCGAGCCCCCAGAATTGGCGAAAAAGGGAGGAAAGATGTTGCCGGAAGCTTTGCGGTCCCAACTGCTCCAGGCCGCGGCAGAGGCGGCCAGAAACGCCTATGCCCCCTATTCCGGCTACCGGGTGGGCGCGGCCCTCCTTACCCATCAGGGCCGGATCTTCGGCGGCTGCAACGTGGAGAACGCCTCCTACGGGCTCACCGTCTGCGCCGAGCGGGCCGCGGTCTTAGCCGCGGTGGCCGGGGAAGGCCCGCAGATGAAAATCCGGGCCCTGGCCGTGGTCAGCGACGGCAAGGGGCCTTTGGCGCCGTGCGGGGCCTGCCGCCAGGTGCTCCTGGAGTTCGGGACAGACGCGGCGGTGATCTTTCAGGGCCCCGAGGGGTTGACCGTGACCCGGGTCGGGGAACTGCTCCCCCTAGGATTTCAATTGCCGGAAGATAAGCGCCGCGGGGATTGATAACGGGGGCGCGGCCCGCCTGGGGCGCGCCGCCGCGCCCCGCTCCCCGCACCGCGAGAGCGCTAATAAGGAACCGGCTCTTTGACTACCTGCGGCGGGATGGGCTCCAGGTTCTTGACGACGTCGTTCTGGTCGAAGGTGAGGCGCAACCCCCGGGCTTCCACCTCAAAGCCGTCGGCAAAGGCCCTGATTAGGGGAAGGTAGCTGGCGGCCTTGGGAATCTCCGTCACCCGGAGGTATTCCCAGGCCTCTTGCCCGGCGTCCCCCCGGGAGACCCTGGCGGGCAGGCCTAAAAGAGCGATGACGTCGGATTTGGTCGATTTGTCCGCCTCGATTTTGGCGGTCCGGCTCGGGTCGGTGATTTTGGCGGCGGTGGTGACGCAGGCGGGCAGGAGCAGGGCAGAGAAAATTAGGAAACAACTTAACCGTAAGCTCATGGTTCGTCCGAAAATCGTGAGATGTCGGTCACCGCAGGGGCCTGGCGGCACCGATACCGGCAGGGATAACACAGTCGGCGTCCGGGCTCAATAAAAAAGGCGCTTTCTTCGGGCCCGCGGGCGTGAGCCAGCTTACTAACCCCTGGCCGCGCCGGCCCGCTTCGGCTTAAGGTTTAAGCCGGAACGAGTTTATCCCGATGAGAGGGGAATCTGCAAGCAGGGTGCTTTGATGCTGGATTTGGGTTCCAAAGGCCTCCTCGGCAGCCCCAGGCTTTTATCTGGAAATAGCCTGCCGGCAGGATGGGGGGAATTCTTATCGGCCCTGGTTATCCGGTCAGGCAAGTCAAGGCTTTATCCGGCTGGAAATAAGGTGACCGGGATGTCGAAATCAGGGATACCCCAATTTACCTCGGCCCCATTTTCTGCTATAGTATACGATATCTTGCGGCAATCCGATTTAAGCCTGTTGGGGCTGAAGTTACCCAGAGATGCTGCTTTTTAAGACCGCCTGGGGCGGCCAAATTAATTTCAGCGCGGTGGCCTGGTATGAAATTGAACGCATATCTCTCGGCGATATTGCTCGTCGGTTCTCTCTTGCTCCCCGTGGCGTCCCAGGCGTCAAGCCCTGAGATGATCATGCTCACCCAGAGTGACCGGGGCAAAGAGATTACCGTGCCGCAAGGGGCCGTAATTCAAATCGAATTGGCGGCCGCGGGGGGCACGGGATATCTGTGGCAGTTCCACGACCTGGACCGGGACCATTTCGAACTGGTCAAGACCGAAACGGTAAAGGACGAAAAACCGGGCTTGGTCGGCGCCCCCTATGTTAGCCGCTGGCAGGTGAGGGCCAAGCAGCGGGGCCAGGCAGATTTGCAGCTTTATTACTTCAGGCCCTGGGAAGGTAAGGATAAAGCCGTGGATAAGTTTGTCATCAAAGTCCACATTACCTAACCATAAGATCACGAGATGGGGGTAGCCATGTTCTTAACGGATCACCCTAAGCGCCGGCACTGGCTTACCTTTCTGGCGGCTTTGGTCGTGCTGCTCATCATCAGCAGCGTTGCCGGAGCGGCTGACGATGAAGTCAATGCGATCAACCGGGCCATTAAGAGCAAGGGCGCCCGCTGGAAGGCCGGGGAGAACCTGGTCTCCCGACTGACTCAGGAACACCGGCGGAAACGCCTGGGCTTAACCATGGCCGAGGTGGTCCCGCGAGAAGCCCTGCGGGGTCCCCAGAAACCGGTGACCGCCGGGAGCCTAACGGCCGCCCCGGCCAGCTTCAGTTGGCGGAATTTCACCAGCTCCACGGCTTTTCCCGGGCTGCCGCCGGGCAACTACGTCACCGGGATCCGGGACCAGGGGAATTGCGGCAACTGCTGGGCCTTCGGCGCCGCCGCCGCCCTGGAATCCAGCGTGCTCATCACGGATAAGACCCCGGGGCTCAATGTGGACCTGGCCGAACAGGTGCTGGTCTCCTGCGCCGGGTCGGGCAACTGCGGGGGCGGCTCCATTACCGGGGCCTCCAACTATCTCCGAAATTGGGGGCTGCCGGCGGAAAGTTGCTACCCCTACCTGGCCCAGAGTGCCGCCTGCAATCCCAAGTGTTACGACTATCAGACCAATACCAGGGCCATCTCCGCCTGGTACTACGTCGGCAACACCACCGCGCCCACCGTGGACGCCATCAAAAACGCCCTGTGCACCTACGGCCCCCTGGTCACCAGCATGAGCGTCTATACCGACTTTTTCTATTACACCGGCGGGGTGTACAGCTATACCTTCGGCACCTATCAGGGCGGCCATGCCATCACCATAGTGGGCTATGATGATGTGAACCAGTGCTTTATCGTGAAAAACAGTTGGGGCAGTTGGGGCGAGTCCGGGTTCTTCAGAATCGCCTACAGCCAGGTGGGCAGTGTCGTGGGTTTTGGGCGTTACAGCATCTATTATATAGGGGAAGCCGGGCCGCCGCCGCCGTCGCCCACACCGCCGGTAGCCAACTTCACTGCCAACCCCAGCAGCGGCCCGGCCCCGCTGGCGGTGAACTTTACCGACACCTCCACGGGGACCCCCACCGCTTGGTCCTGGAATTTCGGCGACGGCGCCACCAGTACCCTCAAAAATCCAAGCCATACCTATAACGCCGCCGGCACCTACAATGTTACCTTGACCGTGAGCAATCCCGGCGGCTCCAACGGCACCTCCAAGACGATAACCGCCCTAACGCCGCCGCCGGCGGCGCCGGTGGCCGGCTTCAGCGCCAATCCCAGCAGCGGCCAGGCGCCGCTCACGGTGAACTTTACCGACACCTCCACCGGAAGCCCGACCAGTTGGTCCTGGAATTTTGGCGACGGCGTCTTCAGTACGTCCCGAAACCCAAGCCATACCTATAACGCCGCCGGCACCTACAATATTACCTTAACCGCGAGCAACGCCGCCGGGCCCAGCAGCACCACCAAGACGGTTACTGCGACCGCGCCGCCGCCGCCGAACTGCAGCTTCAGCATCTCGCCCACCAGCCGAACTTTCTCCCTGAATGGGGGCTACAGCGGCGTCTCTGTCTATGCGGCCAGCGGCTGTACCTGGACTGCGAAGAGCAATGCCTCGTGGATCAGCATTATTAGCGGGGGGGCCGGCAGCGGCAACGGTACGGTGTTTTACGCGTTGCCCCGGGCTTCTGCCGCCCGCAGCGGCACCATTACCATCGCCGGCAAGACCTTCACGGTTTACCAGCGGTGAGCCGGGAGAGCAAAGGCAACCAGAAAAACAGACCCATGGGTGACGGGGTGCAGTGCTGAGCCCCGTCACCCGTTACGCTTCGGGAACGGAAAGGGAATCCCGGACTGGACCTTAGGGGCGCCGGTCAGAGGAAGGCTGCCGCCCTCGAACCTCATGAAAAAAAGACCATCTTGGGAACTGACCCGTGCCAAGTTCCACCGCCCGCCCGGTAACTGATTATCCTGAGTTGTGAGCCATCTAATAATTAAAAATTTTCTGGTGGCACCGGCGTCTCGCCGGTGCTGGCGCAGGCTAAACGTTCATGGACCCCAAGGGTCTCACCCCCGAAGATGAAAAATCCCCCCTACCCCCCTTTATTAAAGG
>JBGPBR010000030.1:0-10862 GCA_041481325.1 Desulfobaccia bacterium | reverse complement strand
GTGGGACTAGATTTTTTAAAGGTAGTGGCATAATCCGACAGACCGAAGACCGAGATATGCCCCACCCCGGCCATGATACCGCCGAAGGCCCCCACCGAGGAAAAAATCCAGCCTACCCAAATACCCCATAAGATGTAAAAGAGCCAGAAATGGTGGGGCGCGCCGGGAATTCCCATGAACCCGGGTTTGGCGCTGGGATCGATCATGCCCTTGCCGATGCCCTGGGGGGTCTTGGCAATGGCCTCCTCCAGTTTGCCCGCCAGGCAGGGGGACGCCGCCACCAGGGCCGTGGCCACGGCCACCAGGGTGAGCAAGCCAATAATGATGAAGGTCTTCCGTTGCATGAATAAAGCCTCCTTAAGTAATTAATTCTCTAAATAGATTATCAGAACCTCAACGTGCCGTATCCACTGTTTTATTCTGCCCAATTCCGGCTGAATCTATGCAGGTTAAGCCGGTTGCCACTGGGTTCAGGCCTTGATAATTTATTTACCGTAAATTAAAAATGCAAATTCAATGCCAAGGCAATAACCTCTTCTGCATTCTTAATAATTTGAAATTATTGATTAATTTGTCTGATGGAATATTTGATTGCACGCCCTGCGTTAATGTTCTAATATAAAGTTAACGTTAACTTAACATGGTTACCTGATGCTTCCGACTAGTTGCGACGAATTTTGGGCAAAGGTCATTGAGACCTTGACAGAGGGTCTGGTAGTGATAGACCCCCAGGGGACTATTGTGGCTATCAACCAGGCCATGGAGGAAATTACCGGCTACCGTCGGCAGGAACTGTTAGGACAACCGTGCTCCACTATCAGGACGGATGCCTGCTTCAGCCATCAGGCCTTAGGGCCGGGAAGGCAATGCCAGCTGTTCAAGAATGGCGTCACCCGGCACGATAAATGCGCCCTGGTGAAAAAGGACGGCTCTTTGGTGCATGTGCTCAAAAACGCTGTCCTGCTCAATGACAATGGCGGCGGGATTTGGGGGGGGGTGGAGACCTTCACCGAAATCGGCGACCTGGTCGCCAAGGAGCGGGTCATCTCCCGGCTGCGCCGGGAGTTGAGCCGGGAAGACGGCTTTCAGGGGATTGTGGGGAATTCCCCGGCCATGCTCCGGCTCTTTTCTCTCATCTCCAGCGCCGCCCAATCTGACGCCCCGGTCATCATTTATGGCGAAAGCGGCACCGGCAAGGAACTGGTGGCCGCAGCCCTGCATCGCCTGGGACCCCGTAGCCAGGGGCCCTTTATTAAAGTAAACAGCGCCGCGCTCCACGAATCCCTGCTGGAAAGCGAGCTGTTCGGCCACGTGAAGGGAGCCTTTACCGGGGCGGACCGCACCCGGGTAGGGCGATTCGAGGCCGCCCACGGGGGTGATATTTTCCTGGACGAAGTGGGCGATTTGCCTTGGGCCACTCAGGCCAAATTGCTCCGGGTCTTGCAGGAACGGGTCATCGAGCGGGTGGGGGACCAGCGGCCCATTCCGGTGGACGTGCGGGTGATCACCGCCACCAACCAGGATTTGCCGCGGCTCAGGGCCCAAAACCGTTTTCGCGATGATCTCTTCTATCGCATCAATGTGATTCCCATAACCCTGCCGCCCCTGCGGGAGCGGCGGGAAGACATCCCTCTGCTCGTGGAGGCCTTTATTGAAAGGACCCGGCTGAAAAACCGCAAGCCCATCACCGGCATCAGCAAGGAAGCCATGGAGGAACTCCTGGCTTATTCCTGGCCTGGCAATGTGCGGGAGCTGATCAATGTTATCCATTATGCTTTTGTCCTGTGCCGCGAAGGGGATATCCAGCCGGAGCATTTGCCTGCCCTGGGGCCTCTGCCTCCGCCCGTTTCCCCCGAAGTTCAGATAAAGCGGACGCCCCCCGTTAAGATAACCAAGGAGCGGCTCGTCGAGGCCATCAAGCTGGCCGGGGGTAGTAAGGCGGAAGCGGCCCGCCTCCTGGGAGTAAGCCGGGTGACTCTATGGAAGTGGCTGAAAACCTTCGACATCCAAGCCGAGGGGGCAATCCCCCCTCAGGAAGCGTTAATATGACCTGGATACGGACGCTCGTGCTCCTGTTGGCCTGTCTGATGGTCGCCGGCTGCGGTGATAGCGAGCCTGCCAAGAAAATTGATTTGTCGGAGCGGGAGGAGGTCGCGCCCTACAAGCCGGACGATGCCATCACCTATGCCTATCTCCCCCAGTATGCCCATACGGTCTCCTATGAACGCCACCACCTGGTGATGGAATATCTGGCCCGCACCACCGGACTTAACTTGCGCCAGGTGTTTCCCGACACCTTCGATGAGCACATGAATATGGTGGGGAGGGGCCTCATCGACATCACCTTCAGCAATCCCTTCATTTACGTAAAAATCGCCGAGCGTTATGGTGCCTGGGCCTTTGCCCGGGTGGTGGAAGCCAGGGGCAAGGAAAATTTCCGCGGCGAGATCATCTGCCGGGCTGACAATCCTCACATCAAGACCCTGGCGGACTTGAAGGGCAAGCGGTTGATCGCGGTGGACCCCACTTCCGCAGGAGGCTATCTCTATCCCTGGGGCTTGATTTTGGAGAACGGTCTGCGTAAAGAAGATTTTGCTCAAATCGCCTTCGCTCCCGGTCCGGGAGGCAAACAGGAAAAGGTGGTCATGGCGGTGTTATCCGGGAAATACGACGTCGGAACCATCCGGGAGGGGACCCTGGATATCATGGCGGATAAGATCGACCTGAAGCTGATCCGGATCCTGGCCCACTCGCATTGGTATCCGGGATGGGTGTATGCGGCCCGGCGGGGGCTGGATCCGGCCATCGTCGACAAAATCAAACAGGCTCTCCTGGCCTTGAACATAGATACCCCGGAACACCTGGCCATCCTGAAGAAAGCCCGCTTCATTGCCGTTATCCCGGCCAGAGACGAGGAGTTCAACCCGGTCCGGCGCCTGGCCCAGATCGTGGAATCCGGGGGAAAGCCCTGAGGGAATGATGAAGTACACCGGAGACCGGCCGAGAGGTATCACCGGCGCCTTGGAAAAGGTGGGCATCATGCGGTTTTTAGACAGGTTATCGTTTCGGAGCAAAATATTTTTAGGCATCACCGCAGTATTGCTGGTTTTCGGGGTGCTCTCGGCGGTTTTCGTGAGCCGTGTCGCCACCGGCGTCATGTTGGGGGAGATCCAGAAGCGGGGTCTGAATCTGGCGGTAAGTCTGGCGGCCCGCACCGCGGATCCCTTGCTGGCGTTGGATTTCCTCCGACTGAAAAACATGGTGGATGAAGTCAAGGAATCCAGTGACGATGTTATCTATGCCTTTGTGCAAGACAAATCCGGGGGGGTCTTATCCCACACCTTTAAGGGTGGTTTCCCGGTCAATCTGAAAGCCGCCAACCAGGTGCCACCCGGTTCCCATGAGCGGATTCAACTGCTGGATATCGGTGATGGGGATATTGATACGGAAGAGCGGGTTTATGATTTTGCCGTCCCGGTCACTATCAGCCACGAACGCCTGGGGACGGTGCGGGTGGGTCTCTCCCAGATCAAGGCCGACGCCGCAGTTCGCCGACTCCTGTTCACCATCTTCGGGGTTTCGGTGGGCGCCGGCCTGGTGGCGGTGGTGTTGGGAACCCTGTATGCCCGCACCGTCACCCGTCGTCTGGATATTTTAAGGAAATCCGCGGAAGAGATGATCAAAGGCAATCTGGAGGTCCAGACCGGGCCGGTTCTGACCAGAAATTGCTGGGATATCAAAGAGTGTAAAGAGGCCATCTGCCCGGCCTATGGCGATATCCACCACCGCTGCTGGACTTTGCCGGGCACCCTCTGTCCCGAATGCGTCCCGGGAGGCTACCAGGAGAAGATCGAAAGCTGCAAAAATTGCGAGATTTATCTGGAAAATGCCGGGGACGAAATCCAGAGCCTGGCCGAAGCCTTTGATGTCATGGCCCTGTCTTTGAATCGCAATATCGCCGAACTCAAGGAGGCCGAACGCTCACTCACCAGGCAGCAGCGGCTTCTCGAGACCGTGATGCAGTCAACCCCGGACCTGGTGAGCCTGCAGGACCGCGATCTCATCTATCGGGCGGTCAACCCGGCCTTCCGGCAGTATTTCGCCTGGAATGAACCGGACATTATCGGCAAATCTAATGCCGATATTTTCCCACGGGGGCAGGCCGAAATCATCAGAAGGGAAGATGAGGAGATTCTCCGGACCGGCATCTCCTTGTCCAAGGAACTGCTCATCCGCAAAGATAATGTCAAACATTGGTTTCACGTGGTGAAGGTGCCGGTCTATGATGAAGACCGCATCGCCGGACTCTTGCTCACGGCTCGGGATATCACCGAAATCAAACAATACCAGGAAAAACTGGTCCTGACTGTCAAGATGGAACAGTTGGGCAAACTGGCCGGAGGGGTGGCCCATGAAATTAACACCCCCTTGGGCATCATCCTGGGCTACACCCAGATGCTCCTGGAAGACCTGCCCCAGGACGTCGAAAGCCATGAATATCTACAACTTATTGAAAAGCAAACGAAAATCTGCCGCCGGGTAGTGGCCGATCTCCTGGGTTTTTCCCGGCAGCTGGGAAGCCGCCTGGAGGAAATTGACCTGAATGCGTCCATCGCCGAGGTGGTGCAACTGGTGCGGCACCCCTTCAAGCAGAACTGGATTGACATCCAGACCTCTCTGGACCCCGACATCCCGCCGATTATCGGTGACCGGGAAAAGCTCAAACAGGTTTGGATAAATCTTTTAAACAACGCCTTTGACGCCATCGGTCAGGACGGCACTATCTGGGTTATGAGCAGGCTGTGTCCCCGGGGTCGCCGGGTCCTGCTGAGCGTGGCCGACACCGGTACCGGCATTGCGCCGAAAGAACTGAAAAAGCTCTTTGACCCCTTCTTCACCACCAAGGCTCCGGGGGCCGGCACCGGTCTGGGTCTGTCCGTGTCCTTCGGTATCATTCAGGGGCACCAGGGCACGATTACCGCACTGAGCCCGGCGCCGCAGCAATTTCTGCAACAGCCTGAGTCCACCGAAAAATCGACTGGTCCGGGAGCGGTATTTCTGGTGGAATTGCCGGTCTCCAGGGAAGAACCTCAGGGAGATGCGTGCGAGGAACTTTGGCAGGACCGTTCGCCGGGATCCCAGCCAGCCGTTACCAGGGGGTAAGTATGGGAGATATATTGGTTCTGGACGACATCGCGGATGCGGGCCTCATGCTCAAACGCCTGCTGGAGCGCAAAGGCCATCAGGTGGCGGTCTTCACCGAGGAGGAAGAGGCCCTGGCGCATATCCGGGTCCACCCGGTGGAGGTAGCTATTTTGGACATCCGCCTCAAAAAAATCAGCGGCGTGGAGATGCTGGAGGAGATCAAAAAAATCTCCCCCGGCACCCGGGTCATCATGCTCACCGGTTACCCCACCCTGGAAACCGCGCGGCGGCCCAAGAACTGGGCGCCTTCGATTACTGCATCAAGCCCATCGACAAAGAAGAGTTGGAAGAGAAAGTGGCCAGCGCCCTCAAGGTGGGGCCTACCTGAATCTCAGATGTACCTCCGTCAACTTTTTAAGCACTGGACCATAGAAGTCTTCGCCCCGGGCAAGCTCCTGCGCCAGAAATATCTTGCTTTCAAGGAGCTTTTGCGCCACGACAAAAGAAGCCTGGAGCTTATCACTGACCTGGAGGACCTCCTCCAGGGTGAAAGGCTGGTGGATTGGGCCCGGGTGGAGAGCCTGGTGCGTGCCCTCAGGTGGTCCGCGGGAAGGCTGATTGACTCTCTCTTATCCATGCGTCCAGCCGCCTACCGGGTCCTGGAAGAGCGTTTCCACCAGATCGAGTCCTTCCTGGTGAGGGCAGTAACCTTGCCGGCCGGGGATGCCGGCCCGCCTTATACCGTGTTCGTTTTGTAGGGGCGGGTTTGAAACCCGCCCCTACGAGTGATATCAATAGGTTATCTGGATAATTTGTTTCATTTCAAAGGGAACACGGTATTACACCACCACCATGGCCGAAGCTGCCCGGGCTCCAGAGTTGGCCGGGGGCAAGGCCCACACCTTGAGCCGCCTCCTTGAGGAAACCGGGCTCCCGGGGCCCCGGGGCCGGGCGATTAGCACCAGTGCTTTCCGTAATTTTTTGGAGCACAATCATCTCCGGCACCGGCTGGATGAACTTCTGGCCCAGGTTCCCCTGGACGACTGGGACCGCCTGACGGAGCTTTCCCGGGAAATGGCCGCCTTGGTGCAACACGCGGCAATCCCTCCCCTGAACTTCTATTCATCCAAATGCGAGGTTTCTGCTATATATTTTCAATAAATAGCCTTATAATTATATTCTAAGGTCTTCATCTTATTTTCCTCAGTGTTATGATTCCCGAGAACCTAATTCCTGAACTCAAAGCCGTGGTGGGCCCCGATCACCTCCTCACCGCCCCCGAGGACCGCTGGACCTATGCTTACGACGCCACGGACCTGGCCCATATGCCGGACGCGGTGGTCTTTCCGGGGTCGGCGGCGGAGATTTCCCAAGTTCTCAAGCTGGCCAATGAGCACCGCTTCCCCGTGACTCCCCGGGGGGCGGGCACCGGCCGCAGCGGCGGCGCGGTGCCCATCCGGGGCGGGGTGGTCCTGGTGCTTACCCGGCTGAACCGCATCCTGGAGATCAGCCGAGGCGATATGGTGGCGGTGGCGGAGCCGGGGGTGATCACCGGCCGGCTTAAGAATGCGGTGGAGGCCCAAGGCCTCTACTACCCCCCGGACCCCAGCAGCGCCGACTTCTGCACCCTGGGCGGCAACGTGGCCGAGTGCGCCGGCGGCGCGGTGGCGGTGCAGTACGGGGTCACCCGGGACTACGTCCTGGGGCTCCAGGTGGTGCTGCCCACCGGCGAGATCATCACCGCCGGCACCCGCACCATGAAGGGGGTGGTGGGCTACGACCTCACCCGGCTGTTCCTGGGCTCCGAAGGCACTTTGGGGGTGATTACCCGCATCACCCTGAAGCTGGTGGCCAAGCCCGCGGCCATCCAGACCCTGGCCGCGGCTTTCGGCACCATGGAAGCCGCGGCCCGGGCGGTGACCGACATCCTCACTTCGGGCCTGGCCCCCACCGCTCTCGAGTTCATGGACCATGTCACCCTGGGCTGCGTCCGGGAGCTGCTGCCCTTCCCGGTGCCGCCCACGGCCGCGGCCCTGCTCCTCATGGCGGTGGACGGGCACCCCCGGGACGTGGCGGCGCGGGCCGCCCGGATGGCCAGGTTCTGCCGGGACCAGGGGGCCCGCCCGGTCCTCCGGGCCCAGACCCCGGCCGCCGCGGCGCAGTTATGGCAGGCCCGCAAGGTCATTTCCCCGGCGCTGCTCAAGGTGAAGCCCCAGAAGGTGAGCGAGGATGTGGCGGTGCCCATCGGGGCCATTCCCGCTTTGATCACCGGATTGCAAAAAATCTCCGGGCGCCGCGGCCTGATGATCCCCTGTTACGGCCACGCCGGCGACGGCAACATCCACGTCAACCTGCTCTATGATCAACGGATTGAGGCGGAGCGCCTGGCGGTGACAGCCACCGTGGAGGATATTTTCCACCTGGTGCGGGAGCTTAGCGGCACCCTGTCCGGGGAGCACGGCGTCGGCCTCACCAAGGCCCCATACCTGGGCCTGGAGCTGTCGCCGGCGTCCATAGCCCTGCAGCGGCGCCTCAAGCAGGCCTTTGATCCCAATAACATCATGAATCCGGGCAAGATCTTCCCGAACCGCCTCGTCTGAGCCTAGCGCTGGCGGAAAACCATGAAAATTCTCGGCCTGGCAGGTTTCACCCCCGCCCCTAACCCACCTGCGAGACCAAGACCGCGGCGCAGAAGTCGATGGTGGTGGCATCGATGACCTTGATCTGCGGCGTGGCTCGTTTGACGGAGCTGCTTGTAGCAAGGCGCCCGCCGGACTATATCCGATCGGACCATGGGCCGGAGTTTACCGCCAGGGCGGTTGGGGAGTGGTTAAGCCGGGCAGGAGTCAAAACGCTCTACATTGAAACTGGCAGTCCTTGGGAGAACGCTTACAACCAGAGCTTCAATGGGAAGCTGCGGGATGAGTTGCTCAACGGCGAGATTTTCTACCGCTTGATAGAAGGTGAAGGCGCGGCGGTGGTGGAGCGGGTGGCTTGCATCCCCAACTTGCAGACTTATGTTGATTATAAGGTAGTCCAATTCACGGGCAATGGGACTTTGACCGGAGTAAAGATCAGGAAGATGGCCGGCGACGAAACCCTGGATCTGCCGGCTAAGGGTGCTTTCATCGCCGTGGGCCTGGAGCCCGACTCCCTCCCCGGCGGCGCCCCTGGTAAAGCTCAATGCCTGGCGGGAGATCATGATTGATCCTGGTTGCTCCACCTCGCACCCGGGAATTTATGCCGCCGGGGACGTAACCGACGCCTTTGGTAAACGGATTATTATCGCTTCCGGGGAAGAGGCCAAGGCCGCCCTGCCGCCCGGCAGAATCTGATGAATCTGCGGAAGGCGGGGTGCGCCCAGACCGCTAAGTGGGTTATCGATGGATGCAGCCTCCGGTCAGGAAACGAATAATCTGGGCAAGGTGCTGGCCATCCGCGGCAGCGTGGTGGACGCACACTTTCCCCGGCAGCTTCCCGCCATTAATCACCAGCTCAGCGCCGGTTCCCAGGGAAACATCGTCATTGAAGTGGTGGCCCACCTGAGCTCCGAGGTGGTGCGGGGCATCGCCTTGACGCCCACCCAGGGGCTGGCCCGGGGCTCGCCGGTGCGGGATATGGGCCACCACCTGAAAGTGCCGGTGGGCCAGCGACTCCTGGGCCGGATGTTCAATGTCTTCGGGGCGGTGATCGATGAGAAGGAAGAAATATCCGGCGGCGAATGGCGCTCCATTCATCAACCGCCCCTACCCTTGATCCGGCACACCACCATCTCGGAAATCTTTGAAACCGGTATCAAGGCTATCGATGTGCTGGCTCCCCTGGAGCGGGGCGGCAAGGGGGGCCTTTTCGGCGGCGCCGGGGTGGGCAAGACCGTGCTGATCACCGAGTTGATCCACAACACGGTGGGGCAGCATCAGGGCATCAGTATCTTCTGCGGCATTGGCGAAAGGTGCCGGGAAGGTGAAGAACTTTACCGGGACATGACCGAGGCCGGAGTCATGGACCATACCGTCATGGTCTTCGGCCAGATGAACGAGCCGCCCGGGGCCCGCTTCCGGGTGGGGCATGCGGCCCTGACCATGGCGGAATACTTTCGGGACGACGCCAAGCAAGATGTGCTGCTGCTGATTGATAATATTTTCCGGTTCATCCAGGCCGGGTCGGAGGTATCGGGGCTCATGGGATTGGTGCCCTCCCGCCTGGGCTACCAGCCGACCCTGGCCACGGAGATCGCCGAACTTGAGGAGCGGATCTGCAGCACCGCCTCCGGGGCAATCACCTCGGTGCAGGCGGTATACGTGCCCGCGGATGATTTCACTGACCCAGCGGCCACCCATACCTTCGCCCACCTCTCCTCCTTCATCGTTCTTTCCCGGAAACGGGCCAGCGAAGGGCTCTATCCCGCCATGGACCCGCTGCAGTCGGGATCGAAGATGCTGGTGCCCATGATCGCGGGGGCGCGGCATTACCACATCGCCCAGGAGGTGCGCCGCACTCTGGCCGGATATGACGAGTTGAAAGACATCATCGCCATGTTGGGGCTGGAAGAGCTCTCCAAGGAGGACCGGCGCACGGTCTTCCGGGCCCGGCGGCTGGAGCGGTTTTTGACCCAACCTTTTTTCAGTACCGAGCAGTTCTCCGGACAGGTCGGCAAGCTTGTCCCCCTGAAAGAAGCCCTGGACGGCTGCGAAAGAATACTGAACGATGAGTTTTCCGAATATCCCGAGAGTTCCCTGTACATGATCGGAAAAATAAGCGAAGCGAAGAAGCCATGAAGCTCAAGATCCTGCTGCCCACGGAAATCATGGTGGACGAGGAAGTTACCAAGGTCACCGCCGAAGCCGGCAATGGTTCATTCTGCCTCCTGCCCCGGCATATTGACTTCGTGGCGGCCCTGGTGCCTGGATTGCTTTCTTTTGTGAAAGCCGGCAATGAGCTGGAGGAATTTTTGGCGGTGGATGAAGGAATCCTGGTAAAGTGCGGCCCGGAAGTGCTGGTTTCCACCCGGAGGGCGGTGCGGAGTCCGGAACTGGGCCAGTTGCGAGAGACCGTGGAGAAGACTTTCAAGGTCTTAACCGACCAGGAAAAGCGGGCCCGCTCGGCCCTGACCAACCTGGAGGCCAACTTTATCCGGCGCTTTCTCAAATTGGAGGAGCATGCCTGAACTAAACGCGCCCGGAGAAACGCCCCCTGCCCCGGAGGAGGATTTCTCCCATCAGGTGAAGCGGAAAGAATCCCGGAAGCTGAAGGCCCGGAGCCGCAATGGGCGAGGGGTCTGGTTCGGCCTGGGAATGTTCGGCCTCATCGGTTGGTCGGTGGCCCTTCCAGCCCTGGCCGGAGTGGCCCTGGGGGCCTGGATTGACCGCACCTGGCCCAGCCGGTACTCTTGGACCCTAATGCTCCTCCTGGGGGGCATCATCCTGGGCTCGCTCAATGCCTGGCATTGGGTCAGCCAGGAACGCGATAAAATCGAAAAAGACCAATAGGGCGGAGAATCCATGGAAATCAGCCTGGATAGCGTGGTGCTCTGGCGCTGGGGGCCGGTTCTGCTAAACGCCACCATCCTTTACACCTGGCTGGTGATGGGACTTCTGGCCTTGGGGTCCTGGCTGATAACCCGCAAGCTAACCACCGGCGCCAGGATATCCAAGTGGCAAAACCTGCTGGAAGTCCTGGTGGCAGGCATGCGGGAGCAGATTCGGCAGGTCAGCCAG
>JBGPBR010000029.1:0-11118 GCA_041481325.1 Desulfobaccia bacterium | reverse complement strand
CGTCCTGTAGGTCCCATCATCTTGAGAAAAAACATGGGGGTAGGCGTTTTCGTCGGGTTTCTTAGCGTGGGTTTTGTAATCATTGGCATCGACAAAAATGCAGCCGTCTTTCATCTTATAACGCGCCATGGGTCTATCCTCCTTCGGAGATTCGCCGCCCGACGGCGGCGTAATACGGCGACTGGCTTGGGGCCAGGTCACTCGCGGGGTTGGAACGAAGGCGCCGGTTTGGGGGAATCCCCCGCAGCACCTGAACAAGAAATCATTACCGGGAAAAAGGTTACAGCCAGGTTACAGAGGCCCCGGACCCGTCACCCAAGGATGACGCGGGTCCCAGGGGCTTAATCAAGATGTTGGCGCTTCCGGGTCAGAAACCGGGGTGGCAGCAGCAAAGTCCCACGGTGACAAGGTCTCCAATACGTTTAAGCGCTTCTCACGAAGGGGCGCGGCGGCTGGCGCCGGTTTGAGGCCGGCGACCGGGGGCTGACGGTGCGAGCGGGAACGGACCATGGCTTACAGCTTTGAGTCTTAGGTGGTTTGGGAAGAAAAAAAACCGGGAACCTCCTCTGGCACCCCGGTCTCAGTTGTATAGACTGGCACTCGCCCGGGAGGTTCCGAACAGTGGCAGCATTATTCTAACTTTCGCCAAAAAATGTCAATAATTATTTAAGATATGAGAAATCAAATACAATCGGGCCAGGGTAAGAAATTATGTCTGAATCGGGGGAGGCGTTGGAGGGGGGCGGCGCGGCGTCCTTGGGGGCGGGCGCCGGCCTGCCTCTGGCGCGGCTTCGCCACCCCCAGGATGGCGTCGCGCCGGGCGGCGGCTCCCAGGGAGGCCGGCTAACGTCCCAAGGCGATGGCCATGGCGGTGGTCAGTTTAACCATGTCCTGATTGGTCTTGCGCAGATACTTGGACAGGAGCTGGGCCAGACTCAACAGGATCTTGCAGCCCATGTCGCTGTTTTCCCTGAGGAGCTTCAGGAGTTCCTCCCGGCCGATTTCCATGAGGAGGCAGTCCGTCAGGGCGGTCACCGTGGCCGACCTGGGCTCCTTCTCCAGGAGGGACATTTCTCCGAAACACACCCCCTCTTCGGCCTTGAGGCGAATGATGATGCGTTCGTTGGGGGTGTCCTCGTCCAGCACCAGACCCAGACGCTTGGTAATTTCCACCTCCCCCCGGCACATGATGAACATGCTGTCGCCCGCTTCGCCCTCCCGGATAATCACGGCCCCGCCGGCAAAAGTCCGGGGAACCGCCACCTGGAGAACCTGTTTGATCTCCTGGTCATTGAGGGCCTGAAAGAGGGAGATTTTCTTATACAAATTTACATCGGTCATCGTTGACCCTTCGGCGGCCAGGACGGTTTCCCGGCCGCGCCCCATGAAACCGGTCTTCCGGGGGTGATTGCCTGGGCAGCTGAGGCGGCGGCGTCCGGTTATGAACTTAGGACCACTCGGCTTAATTTTTTAAACCATCATGCGGAGATAATGTAAAGGAAAAACCGCACGTTTCTCAGGGTCGCCATGATCTTTAGCTGAGGCAGGAGGCGGAGAGGGAAGTAACTTCAGGGACTCAAAGACGGGATTTGACGGTCTCGGATTTGCCGGCGGACTCCAGCATTTTCCGGTAAATGGCGGTGGTGGCTTCCTCGGGCTCCACGTTCAGGGTCTCCTGGAGGGCCCGCCGGCAGTCCTGGTAGGCCTGAAGCGCCGCGTTGCGCATGCCGCGCTGGGTAAAGAGCAGCATCAGGTTCCGGTAGGCCGGTTCGGCCAGGGGGTCGGCCTGCACCACCTTTTTGTAGCAGTCCAGGGCCTTGAGCAGCGAACCCTGGGCCTCGTAAAGTTTGGCCAGGCGATACAGCAGGTCCAGGTATCGGCCCCGCAGCTCCTCTCTTCGTTCTGTGGCCCAGGGGTAATAGAGCTCTTCGGCCAGAAAATCGCCGCCGTAGAGTTCCAGGGCCTGCTTGTAGAGCGCCATGGCCGCCTTGGTTTCCCGCTGCTCTTCCTTTTTCTCCCCATTTTTGGCCAGGTCCAGGAACTCGTCCACGTCCACTTGGCAGAGTTCCGGGTCCAGGGAGACCAGATTGGCCTTCAGATGGACGTAGGAGGAGCCGAAAGTCTTGTCCATGGCGGGCTCCAGAAACTTGCGCAGGCGGTGCAGGTTGACCTTGAAGTTCTTCTCCGACAGTTCCGGGCTGGCTTCCGGCCAGAGGTCTTCCAGGAGCACGTCCTTTGGCACCCCCTTCAAGAAACTGCGGGTGATGACGGACTTGAGGAGAACCTGGGGCTGGTGGCCTTCCCAGGCGTTTCCTTCCACCGGGACGTCAGCCCGCCACAGGCGGAAGCTTCCCAGGGTTTGCAGCCGCAGCCTGGGCAGGCCCCACCGATGGACCGCTTTCCGGATTTCCAGGGCCTGGTCGGCCACCTTGCGGTTAGGGTGCCGGGCCAGGGCGGCGAGTTCCGGGGCGGCCAGGTCAGCCAGCCGGGTGACCAGGAGCCGGGAAACGTAATCCCACCCTTCCTCGAGTTCAAGTTCCAGGGCGAGCAGGCAGACTTTGAGCAGGTCCGGCCGGTTCAACAGGAGCAGGTAATAGTCGTGCTCCCGGGCGAGCTTCAAGCCGGCCTCCAGATGGGCCGCCGTTTCCCGGCGGTCCTGTCCCGGCCACAGGGCCAGGGCCAGGTGGGTCTCTTTCAAGAAGAAGGGCATGGTGCCTTCCTGGAAATGGGCGTGGGCCTCTTCCAGTCCCCGGCGGGCCCGGCCGTTTTTTCCCCGCTCGAGAGCGGTCAGGGCCATGAAGGTTTTGACCAGGCTCAGGTGAAGCTCCGAACGCCCCTCGTCGCTGGAGAGGGCCGTCAGGGCCTGCTCCAGCGACTCCCAGGCAAGGGCGCCATCTCCCCGCTGATAACGGCTGATCCCCAGGTGCAGCATGGCGACCCCGTACATGAAAAGGTTGCCCAGGGACTGCAGCAGATTGGCCAGGCTGGCGCCCACTTCCTCGGCCGCGCCAAATTCCCCCTGGTAGCCTTTCAGGATGAACTCGTAGAGCAGGACGACGTGATAGAGGTTGGTGAGGCCGTGGTGCTCGGTCTGCTCCCGGGCCCGCTGCAGCGCCGCCACCGCCTGGGGAAAGTCGCCCTTGAACCAATGGAGCTGGCAGCAGTTGATCAGGTGGTAGCAATGCAGCTCGGGGTAGGGACACTCTTCCAGTAATTTCTCGGTCTGCTTCATGGTTTCTGCGGCTTCCTTAAACTTCCCCAGGAAGGTGAGGCAGCCGAGGAGGTGGATCAGGGCGTTTATCTGGAGGGGCACGATGCCCAGGTCCAGGCCCAGGTGATAGGCGTTCCGGCAAGCCCACACCCCTTTGCGGGGGTTGCCGCTCCGGAGATAGTGGGCAAAGCCGATGTTGCACCAGAGGACGGCCCGCTCCAGGGGGAAGGGCAGGGCGGCCTGGGACTGCACCAGCTCCTCGGCCTGGGGCAGCAGGCTGTAAATGGAGGGGATGGACTGGTGTCCCCGGGCGATGGAGGCCTCAATGAGGTAGGCCAGGCTGAGCAACAGCCCCTTCGTGTCCGCCCGTTGTCCGAACAGGGAGCAGGCTTCTTTGAGACTAACGAGATGTTCCTCGGCGCTGTTAAACCGCCTGGTCATGAAGTGATAGAAAAGGAGCCAGGGATTGGTCCGGACTAACTCCGGCGGCAGGGCCTCCAGCCAGCGGGCCGTTTCCGCGGTTTTCCCCAACCGCACCAGCTCGAGGCCGACCCGCTCCAGGGCCGCAGCCGCCTCGCCATAGGCCCGGGCCCTGAGGTAGAAGCGCACCGCGGTTTCCAGGTCTTCCCGGCGTTCGGACAGGGTGGCGGCCCGGTAATAGGAGTCGGTTTGCTGGTCCAGGGCCATGAGGGACTGGAATTTTCCCTGGAGAAATTCTTTGAATAACGGGTGATATCTGAAGGACCAGCCCTTTTTTTTGTCATAGATGGAGTGGATGAAAAGGTTTCGCTTCACCAGTTCCTCGAGAACCTCCTGGGGGTTGGCCAACCCCATGGCTTCCTTGACGAAGTCCGGCTCCACCACCTCCAGGATGGAGGACCGGATGAGAAAATCCTGGACCTCCCGGGGGAGCAGCGCCAGAATCCGCTCCCCGAAGTACTGGAAGATGCCCCAGATGAATTTCCCGGCCAGTTCCTGGGAGACGTAACGCTCCCGCTGGCCTTCCGGGACCCAATCCAGGGAATCGCAAAACAGCACCAGGCCCCCGATCCAACCCTCCGTAAGCTGGTGAATCTGCTGCACCAGGCCGGGGGGCAAGTGGAACTTGCGGATGGCGTGGAAGTACTTGGTGGTCTCCCGCAGGGTGAAGGCCAGATCGGCGTTGGTGAGTCGGAACACCTCGTCGCGCTCGGCCAGCCTCTGGATGTCCACCGGAGGCATTTCCCGGGAGAGGATGAAGAGGCGGACGTGGGGCGGCAGGAGGTCCAGGAGGACTTGCAGCAGGCGGAAAGCCGCAGCCCCGGGAGCCAGCCGGTCCAGGCCGTCCAGGACCACCTGAACGGGGCGGGAGACGGGTCTCAGCAGGGTGAGAAGCCAGTCCCGGTAAAGGGGCATCTCGGCCCGGGGACTCAGGACCACCGCGGGGTACGCCAGGGCTGGTCCAAAGTCGGCCTCGGGCAGGACACGCTTAAGGGACGCGGCCAGAAGATAAAACAGGGTGACCGCGTCGGTGTCCTCCGGGCCCAGGTTGATCCAGGCCGTGGGGATGGGCGAGGAGTTGGCGTAGGATACGGCCAGGGTGGATTTGCCCTGGGCCGCCTGGCCCAGGATGAGGGTGAGGCCCTTGTCCCGCTTTGCCTCCAGGGATTTCAGCAAACGGGGACGGTTGAGAATCTGGGGGATCTGGGGCGGAATGATCTTGGAGCTATGAATGGCGGGCTGCATGGCCTGGCATCCCGGCCGTGATGGCCTGATAGCAAAATATTAATCGCGAAAGGTTCAGGAAAAATCTTCGTCTAGGACTATCTGCCTTGAAAAATCCCAGTGCCCTGGTGGCACCGGCTTGCAGCCGGTGCGGGGTGCAGGGGGCGCCCCGCATCCCCTGCATGGCGGGCAAGGCCCGCCCCAGATTATTTTCCATGCTTTATGGGTGGGCCGAAGGCCCATGAGCAATTACGATATCTTTCCAAAGGCTTCAAGTAGTTTAATTATAGCAGAAAAAAGTGGAAACCTGTTACCCCGGGCTTTATTTTCCCGAAAACTTCAAAAGGGAAAAAGCGCCAGTCCCGCCAGATTCCAAGAATCCCGCCCGCGCCTGGGCTGCGGTTAGCCAAGAAGCCGCACCTGCCCTGTAACTTTTTTGTAACCAATCATCCATATTAATAAGAACTGAAAAAGATTTGATAATTCTTATTTGTTTTAAGCGAAAACCGAAACCCGCAAACGGTATTAACGGCTCAAAGGTTTTCCGCGGCGGCAACCGGGATGGCGCGGCCTCGAGGCGAGGTTCATGGAACCAGGGAGGCGCCGGATGCTTAACTTGGTCTCTTACCGCAAGCTGGCCACCTTAAATAACGGCAGAAGGGTATTGTTCCGCCTGCCGAGCGGCTCGGACTGGGAGAATCTCCTGAAACTGTTCCAGGAGGCCCCGGTGGAAGATACCCGTTTCTTGAAGGAAAACCTGAAAGACCCGAAGAAGATCACCGACTGGCAGGAAAACAGCCGCCGCCGGGGGGACATCCCGTTGATGGCGGAGGACCCGGAAAGGAAGCGCCCCATCGCCGCCGCCCATCTGAATCGCGGCCGGGACGCCAATAAACATGTGGGCGACATCAAGCACATCTTCGTCGCCAGGCCGTTCCAAGACCAGGGGTTGGGCTCCTTGATGCTGGAAGAGCTCCTGAACCTGGCGGCCATGGAAAAGCTGCGCTGGCTAAAGACGGAAGTCATCGTCGAACACAAGAAAGCCGTCAGGGCCTTCCTGAGCAAGGGCTTTGAAATCCGGGCCATCCTGGAAGATTTTTTCATCAGCGACGACGGGGCGACCTATGACGTGGCCCTGATGACCCGTCCGGTGCGGGAGGTGCAGGAAGAGCAGGGAGAGGAGGATTTTTAGGGGTTATGGACACGAACGACCACCAGGAACAATTCTCGCTCGAACTGCTGGGGGCCGCGGCCTCTAATTCCCTCAATCTCAGGGATGTTCTAATGATGAGCCAATGGCCCAACCCCGATGGCATCCTGGCCTGGGTTCTCTATTCTCTGGGCTCCGCCTTCCTGGCGGCCGGGGACCCGGACGCGGTCCTGGAGATTCTGGCCATCCTTAAACCCATCGACGATAATCTGGCCGGGCTGCTGTCCTTCAAGCTGGACCATTTGGGATAAGAGCGGCCGCGGGTTTGCTCTCGCAGCCGGTTCTGAACCTCAAGGCCGGCGGCGACTCGCCGGCAGAGCCGCAAAAGACCCGCAGGCCTTGGACCCGAAAGGGTTTCGGCCAGCTGCCGTTCCCCCGTTTTCCCCAGGGCCCTATTCGGAAAACCCTAAAATTTCCCCCTCAGGTTTACCAGCATGGAACTGCTTGAATCCAGGAAGGGTTCTCCGGTTGCCAGGGTATTCCATGTAACCTCTTGGTAACCTTTCCAGTTATATACCACCTGCAAGTCCAGGGAAAAATCCATCAAGGAGAAAACTTCATGCCGGATAGAGGGGCCCCCAAAGAGGGATGTCGGTACGGTGACCACGGTCTGACGCCCGCGAACCTTCCCTGCCCGGTGGGTGCCGGTAGAGGATTCAGGAAAGCCCGGGAAGGGGAAGAGACTCTGTTCGTGAAGCTGAAGATTAATCCTGGAATTCTTCTGGAGCGCCGCTAGCTCCCCTCTGGAAAGGCGCCTCTCAGCCGCCGCCCCACCAGCCCAAAAAAGGGGGTGAATCCAATGTCCGCGGTAGAGGTAAGAAAAGAGAAGTGTTGGGCCTGCTATAGCATCCTGGCCTATCTGGCCGGCTACTGCCCGGTGTGCGATGATACGGGGTTTGTGGAAGTTGAGAGCCGGGACCCGGCCGGCCGGCGGCGGCAGGAAGCGGATTTCCGGTTCCCGGCCGTCCGGGACGAGTCGATTTCCCCGGCGCCCCCCGGCCTGCCCGCCTGATGCTAATTTGACCTCTTCCTAGAGGGTTGCAAAGGATCGCAGTACCGGTCAATTGCAGAAACCACCCCATCTCCCTCTCCACCCGCTGGCGGGGGGAGAGGGGTTGTGGTGAGGTGGAGAATAGAAAAACCTTTGAGCCTCCGGCAACATCTCCTGAACCCCGAAATCTTATCTAGGTGCCCCCGAAGCATCCGATAGCACCGGCTTTCCAGCCAGTGCCGGCGTAGGCTGGGGTCTGGGGCTGCCAAAGTTCCAGTTCATTTGGCCCAGGGCCTTTTGGGGCCATGAATTTAGGTGGAGAAGTGATACTTGCGGTCGGTCTGCAGCTGAAAATCAAGGGGAAAGCCAGGGGGTGCTGAGGAACTGACAGGCAGGCGGGATTTTCTCAGGAACCCTCCTCAGGGGTTTCCGGCTCCGGCTCGCCGGTTTCGTCCTCTGGGGTGGGATTTTCTTCCAGCCCCCGGGCCTTGTTTTGGCGGCGTTTTATCTTTTCATCGTGCTTCTGCTTCCGGGCGATCTCTTTGGATCGTTTTTCCCAGCCATAACGGTTTCTTGCCACTATCTTCCTCCAAGGCTGGAAATGTTGGAACTCCGGGGATTGGGTCCGCCGGAGTTCCAGGAATCAAACGAAGCAAGAGCCTCTTTCGCCTGCTGCTCAAAGACGCGCCGGGGAAAATCCGGCCCTTGTCATCCATCAGCCCCTAGCCCGCGGCTTAGGAGAACAAGCGAATGGTGAACTTGATAATCCCCGTACCGGCAGCTAAATCTTTACCACGTTCTGGGCTTGAGGTCCTTTTTGACCTTGAACCACCTCAAACTCAACTTCCTGGTTTTCAGCCAGGGTCCGGAAGCCTTCGCCCTGGATGGCGCTATGATGCACAAATACATCTGGCCCGTTCTCCCGGGAAATAAAACCAAATCCTTTGGCGTCGTTGAACCATTTAACCTTGCCAGTTTCTTTCATTGTTCCTAAAAACCTCCTGAAAAATGTGAAGCATTATATTTTCCTGCCATCCAAAGCAGGACCCGGAAGCAGGCCAAAAAAAAAGAAGGGTCCTAGCATCCCCTTCCGATTTCATCCAGGACTTCGGCCCCGACTCTCAGTCTGACATGCTATCCGGGGTCTACTCTACCCCCCCCTCAGGTCCATGTCAAGGAAAATCACCGCCTGGGCCGGGCCGCAGGTCACTTTCCGGCGGCGGCCTGGGCCCCCGAAACCTTCCCACCGATTTGGGACCGTGGTTACGAAAAGCTTCCGAGGATACGTCGGACAGCCGCCTTCGGCTTTCCAGCCTGTGCTGGCGCAGGTTTTTTGTAAAGGCTGCGGCTACCAAAGCAGCCTCTTAACCGCAAATTCGGTATCAGTAGGTTATACGTGCACCAGATATCCCCAAGCAGGAGCTTGGAGAAAAATTTGCATTCCCAAGCAGTAATTCATGAGCCCTTGGCTCACCCATAAGTCATGAAAAGTTGTAGGCTTTTATTATGGGGCACGATGCGTAACCTACATTAACTTTGAACTTTGAACCTTAAACTTTGAACTTTTCAAGGCAGGAGCTTGGGAACGAGAAATGTAGGGGGCGCACTGCGCCCCATTTTTGACATTGGCGGCACCGGCGAACCAGGTGCCACCGGGAAAAGCTTGCAACGGCTAGTAGATTGACCGCGAATCGGTATCAGTAGGAGCGGGCCAGCAGTTCTTCGGTTATGGCCGAAAAATAGGCTTTTTCCCGGGAGGCGGGAAAGGCCGCCAGGTTGTCCTGGGCCTTGAGGGTGTATTGGCGGGCCAGGGCCCGGGCGTGGTCCAAGGAGCCGTATTTCTCCAGCAGGTCCCTGAGATCCTGGGTCAACTCCGGAGTGAGGTCCCGGGCCATCTCCTCCAGCCGGTCCTCCAGCCGTTCCCGGTCCCGGGGGGCGGCCTGGGCCAGGACGTGGATCAGGGGCAGGGTAATGCGCCCTTCTTTCAAGTCGGCGCACACCTGCTTGCCCAACGCCTTTTCGTCTCCGGTGTAATCCAGGATGTCGTCCACCACCTGGAAGGTGATCCCCAGATTCAGCCCCATTTGCGCCAGGGCTTCTTCCTGGGCCGCCGGCGCCCCGCCCAGGATGGCCCCGATCTGGCAAGCCGCGGACATGAGGATGGCGGTCTTTCGGGTGATGACTTCAAAGTACTCTTCTGCGGTGATCTTGAGGTTGCCGGTGTTGAGAAGCTGCAGGATCTCGCCTTCGGCCATGAGGGTGGTGGCGGTGGACAGGACTTGCAGGACCTTCAGCCGGTTGGTGGTCACGGCCAGGGACAGGGCCTTGGCCAGGAGGAAGTCGCCCACCAGGATGACCGCCTGGTTGCCCCAGATGGTGTTGGCGGTGTGGGCCCCCCGGCGCAGGCTGGCCGCGTCGATGACGTCGTCGTGCAGCAGGGTGGCGGCGTGCAGGTATTCAAAGATGGTGGAGAAATCGTGCAGCCGGTCCTCCCGGCAGCCGCACATGCGGGCGCTCAGGATAAAAAGCAGGGGCCGGACCCGTTTGCCGCCGCTCAAGAGGATGTGTTTGCCCACCTCGGCGATGAGCGGCACGTGGGTCTGGAGGTTTGCCAGCAGCGCCTGGTTGACGGCCGCCACTTCACCTTCCAGTTCTTTTAAGATGTTCCTTTGCATGTCGGTCGTGGCCAGGGGCATGTGAAGAAAATAACTTACTTCCGCCGGGAAGTCAATTTTTTAGCTTTCAGCGTTCAGCTTCAAAAAAGAGGCTTATAAAGAGTCTGGAACGAGAAATGCATGGTGCTACCTTTTCCCCTTTCCCCCTTTTCGCCCTTTAGCCTTTTCCCCCTGCGCCTCTCCCCCCGGCGCCACCATCTCGCCCAGCAAATCATAAGGCAGGGCCCGGGTCAGCAGCACCGGCTGAATCTCCCCCACCAGTCCTTCCCCCGCGGTGATATAGACCTGGCCGTCGATTTCCGGGGCCTGGCTCACGAGGCGGCCGGCCAGCAGGTAGTCGCTCTCGGAGCTCACCCCTTCCACCAGCACCGGCTGCACCGTGCCCACCAGGGACCGGAGCCTCGCCTTGACGATGCCGGCCTGGAGTTTTTGGAGGACCCGGGCCCGCCGCCGGGCCTCCCGGCGGGGCACCGGGGGGCCCAGCCGGGCCGCAGGCGTTTCGGGCTCGGGCTGGTAAAGAAAGACCCCCAGGTGCTCGAAGCGCACCTCTTCGAGGAGCTGGCACAGCGCCGCAAACTGGGCCTCCGTCTCCCCGGGAAACCCCGCCATCACCGTGGTGCGGAGGGTCGCCCCGGGGAGGGCCGCCCGGATGCGCCGGGCCAGGTCCAGAATCTTTCGGCCGCGGTGGCCCCGCCCCATGCGCCGCAAGACCTCGTCGTGGCCGTGCTGGATGGGGAGGTCGAGATACGGGCAGATGGCGGGATGGGCCGCCATGGTCGCCAGCAACTCGTCGGTGACCCGGGCCGGATGGCCATAGAGCAGCCGGATCCAGGCAAATTCCCTGATCTCGGCCAGGGCCCGGAGCAGCTCGTTCAGGCCGGGCCGGCCCCCCCGGTCCAGGCCGTAAGCCGTGGTGTCCTGGGCCACCAGGATCAATTCCCTGACCCCGGACGCGGCCAGCCGCCGGGCTTCCGCCATTAGGGTTGCTATCGGCCGGCTGCGATACGGCCCCCGGATCCGGGGAATGACGCAGAAGGTGCAACGGTGGCTGCAGCCTTCGGCAATCTTGAGATAAGCGAGGTAGGGCGGGGTGGCGCGGTAGCGGGGCTCCACCCCGGCGTAGCCGTAGGCCGGGGCCTGGTGCCGGAGGCGGCTCCCCCCTTGCTGCGGCCCCCCCAGGATTTGCGGCAAAGACGGAAAATCATTGACCCCCAGGAAGCAGTCCACTTCGGGGAGCTCCCCGGGCAGCTCCTCCCCGTAGCGCTGCACCAGGCAGCCGGCGACCACCAGGCGCTTGGCCGGGTCGGCCTCCTTGTGGCGGCCCAGG
>JBGPBR010000028.1:0-11248 GCA_041481325.1 Desulfobaccia bacterium | reverse complement strand
CCTTTACGAAAAATGCCGGATTGCATTATTCGGATACACAGCGCGCGGTTATTGTCTAATTCTGTAGGGTTAAATTCCCCGCCGTGAAATACCCGAAGGGGACCCCGGGCAAACTCCTGCTCAACTGCCAGGCGAATAGCCCAAAGGGGGGGTTCATTGGGGAAAACCTGGGGGGCCTCGGTAAACCTATCAAAAATGCCCCGCCGATCCTCAAGACTTAAGGAATCCGGGGCTTTTAGGTAGGCCAGGAAAAGGTTGAAGCGCTCTTGCGATTCCACTAGCCACCTCCTTTAGTGGCTCCTTAAGAAGAGGCGCTTCCCCGACGGTAAGGAAGCCGCCCTGTCCCCCCAGTGATCAGCTGGGGGTAAGGGAAGCGCGAAAGGACATTAAAATTTAGGTGTCCATATAGGTGTCTATCGTTACCACTTTTCCTATTAAATCCTGCTTTCTCCTGCACAATAGCACAAGAGATAACCCCCTGCAATTACTTTTTTTTAGTTTGTCCTGCTTAATACTGCTAAGTACCTTAAATTGCACTCAAAATCCTCCGGGCGCAAGCCTGTGCCGGTTCGAGTCCGGCCTCCGGCACCAAGTGCAATCAATCAGGCAGGCTCCCTGAGCCTGCCTCTTTTTTTTGCCTCTTTGCCCAGTGGGTGAGTTGGGACGTACGCCCGCCAGGATGACTTTTGCAGGCGGAACGACACCTCCGGTTGCACAAAAATGACCATGGCCTCAGGATGTTATAAAAAATCAGGTAATCCCCGAGACCGATATCAGGGATGCACCGATTGTTCGGAAATAGGGAGTGTCATATGAAAGAACCAGTCAGGGTAAGCTCTTGGAAGGCGGGTATCGGGTATTCAGGATTACAAAAGAGGCTGAACAAAGAGGTGCTGCGGTGTACCGGATGATAACCACACTTAGGGGCAATAGGCAGATCTTGAAGTTCTCTTTGGGGGCCGTACTGGCGTTTTTTCTCGCATCTTTCTTTGCCGCGGCGCCGGCGTTGGCCATAGAGCGATTTAGGGATGCCAAAGGTACCATCCACATCAGCAACATCCCCTCCAAGAACAGGATCAACCAGGAGGCCCCCAAAGAGCCCCAACAGGTCGCGCTTTCTCCGGTCGAAGACCGGGACCCGGGCTTGCTCCTCGAGCGCCTTGCGGCCGCCCAGCCCCAGGAACAGGGCATTGAGGTCGAACCCGCCCGGAATACCTTGGATGCTTCTTCACCAACCCTGGAGGTGACCCCCCCGGTCCCGGCCCCCAGCCAGGAACCTCTCAAACCCCCGCCCCCACCTGAAGAGACGGACAAAGACGTTAAATCAGGAATCATCGCCCTGGTTGAAGAGTCCCCGGCCCAGGACGGCACCATCATGGTAAAGCCCGAACCCCACGGACCGGCGGCGGGCCAGGTTTTACGGATTAAAGCGGAATCGATGCAGGAAGAACCGGAGGCCGAAGAAGCCCTGGAACCCGCATCAAACAACAACATCTGGTGTTACTGGAACCGGGGAGTGCTGCGCATCACCAATGTCTCGGTTTCCGAGTCCGTTGAGGTGGCCTGGCGGCCGGCCGACAATCGGCGGCCCGGAAAATCTGCGGAAGCCTGGTCTGATAATTCCCCCGAGATTCGCTTTACGGGAGCGAGAGAGGAAAACTGGGCAGAGCCCCGGACCAGAGAGCCGGCCCGCGTGCTGGCGGCGGCACCCGGCCCCGGCAGCCAGAGCCCCCGGACCATCCGGACCTATAGGGATTCCGGCCGGGTCCTGCACATCGACAACCGGGAACCGGAGGATTACTCCGTAACCGTCAGCGCCTGAAATAAGTCGCCCGGCCGCCGGTACAGCTAAACCAGGGGCAAAAGTACGGCGTTACGGATGGCCCGGCCCCGAAGCCGCGCCGCCACTCCAGACCCAAATCACCTCTGATAGAAGCCATAAGAACTTTGCCAGGCGCCCATTTCCTCAGATGAGCTTCTTATAATCCCCCCAGGCCCCGGTAGGGTCCGGCAAGGTCAGTTACATTATCAGGGCTCTTCTCCAGCTCCTGCGTGGGTGCCGGTTGTAGGCTGCGTCTTACGCACCAAAAATGGCGCGGGAGACGCGCCTTATGACGGTAAACCTACCGAAATTATACAGGTTTTATGAAGGTGGGCCGTCCCCACCCTGCGGGCTAAACCTTTTTTCAAAAAAGCCTCTTGCAAAAGTCTCTTTTGACGCCGAAATATTATCCAGCTGCCCCCCAAGTATATGGCAGCACAGGCTTTCCAGCCTGTGCCCGGGCAGGCTGAAGCCTGCGGCTACCCAAATAGCCTTTCGAAGGCAGCAGGGCGGGAATCTATAGCTCTGCCTGCTCCTGAATGCCCCTTTAAGAGCCATGAGAGGTCCTGTGAAGGGTATTTTATTGATTTCCATATTCCGGGGTGCGGTCAATATTATTCTTACTTAGCCAGTTTATGAGGTTGGCTTCGCTGCTGCCAAAACGCCTGGCGATGTATTTCAGGGTGCTGCCGGTCTTTAGGAGGGCTTCAATCTCAGCCCGGTACTGATCCAACTTGCTTCGGCCCGGGCCTTTGGGCCGGCCCAGCTTAACCCCGGCCTCCAGGCGCGCCTTGAGGGCCTTTTTGGTGCGGGCGCTCATAAGTTCCCGCTCGATTTCAGTAAAGAGGCTCACCATAGCCAGGAACACCTCGGCCTCCACCCCGTTGTACCAGGTCGAGGTCCCTTTGGTGGCATGGACATTCACTGCCTTTTTTTTCAGGGTCGCCAGACAATCCAGGATGTCCAGAGTATTGCGTCCCAGCCTGGAAAGCTCCGGTACTATAACCCAGTCCCCTTCATTTAAAACCTCCACCTTTTTGCCCAGTTCACTCTTTTTCCAGGTCTTGACCCCGACCGCGGTTTCGGCCAACAGCTCCACCGTCCCCAACTTGCGGTCATTGGCAAAGGCCAAAATCTCGGCTATCTTTTCCTCGAGGTCAGGCTCCGGGGCGCCGGCCCCAAGATAACCGATTATCTTGGGGCCATCCTGCGCCGTCATTCTTTGTCCGCAAGATTCACATTTTCCCTTATAGATGGTGGGGGTAATGGAAACCAAGTGCAGAGTCAACCTAATGCCACACTGTTCGCAGAGTCTTAGGAGGCTGCTTTTATAGACACTCTGTCCCATTTGCCCGACCTCCGTGATTAATTTAACGAATACCCTGATGATAATAATTTATAATAATATAATATTCGATAAATCATAGTAATATATTTTAATTAAAATATTAAATTGTGGAGGTTTTTATTATATTAAAAATCGAAAACGCGGCCGTAGCAATAATTTCAAGATTTGCAGCCGTTCATGCACCTTCGGGTCACCCGAAACCACCAAAATGACCATGGTCTGGGCGGGTTTAAGAAGCGCCCCACCGCAGCGGCAAGACGCCGGCGCACCAGATTACTGCCGGCCCATGAATGGTTAGAACCTGCGCTCATGAGCCCTTGGCGCCCCCATAAATCATGAAATGAAGTTTTGGTGGCGCCGGCTTACAGCCTGGGCCTGGACCGCCGAGGGCGGCGGTCACACATATCCTCGGAAACTTTTCATAACCGCGGTCGCTAACATGATATTATGATGAGGCGGGACTGGGAGAAAATATTTCGAGAGTATTGAAGGAACTGGATGAATAAATTTAGAAAAGCGATCATGGCGCTTTTCCTGGTGAGCCTGTGGGGGGGCTGGGCCCCTGCCTGGCCGGCGGACCTCCGCATCCTGTACCTCAACGATTTTCACGGGTTTGCCGAACCGTACCAGCCGCCGGGCTCCAAGGAGATGCTGGGGGGCGTCTCCTACCTGGCGGCCGCGGCGGACCGTTTGCGCCGGGAAAAACCCACCCTGTTCCTGGCGGCCGGCGACATGCTCCAGGGGGCCAACTGGGCCAACCTGTTTCAGGGCCGGTCATGCATCGAACTGATGAACGCCATGGGCTTCGACGCCATGACCGCGGGCAACCACGCCTTCGACTACGGCCAGCAGGTGCTTAAGCAGAGGATTTCCCAGGCGAAGTTCCCGGTCCTGGCCGCCAACGTAGCCGGGGGCCTCCCCTTTAAACCCTATGTGGTCCAGCAGGTCGGCGGGGTTAAGGTGGGCATCATCGGGGTAGTCACTGAAGACACCCCCGTGGCCACCCACCCCAAGAATGTGGCCGGACTGAAATTTACCCGGCCTGAGGACGCAGTGCGCCGCTACCTGAAAGAGGTGAGGGAAAAGTCCGACATCGTCGTAGTCCTCTCCCATCTCGGACTGGAGGCGGACCAGGCCCTGGCGGCGAGCGTCCCCGGGATCGACGTCATCGTGGGCGGGCATTCCCACACCAAACTCCTGCAGCCGCTGATAGTCGGACCCACCATCATCGTCCAGGCCTGGGAGCACGCCAAGGCCCTGGGGGTGCTGGACCTGACCGTGGCGGACGGCAAGATCACCTCCTTTGACGGCCGTCTGGAGGAAATCAAACCCGCGGCCGGCCGGGAAGACCGGAAAGTTCAAAGAATTGTCACCTATTACGCCCGAAAGGTGGATTCCCGGCTCGGCAAGACCGTCGGCCGCACCGAAGTGGACCTGGACGGGCGGACGGAACAGGTGCGCAGCCGGGAAACCAACCTGGGGGACCTGGTGGCCGACATCCTGAGGGAGAAATCGAGCGCGGACGCGGCCATCATCAACGGCGGCGGCATCAGGACCAGCATCGGCAAGGGCAAAATCACCATCAAGCAGGTTTACGCGGTCCTGCCCTTCGATAACTACCTGGTGGCCATCCGGCTCACGGGCCGCCAGGTGAAGCAGGTCCTGGAGCACGGCGTCTCTTCGCTGGCGGAGCCCGCCGGCCGCTTCCCCCAGGTGTCGGGGCTTTCTTTCGTATACAGCCGTTCGGCACCGGTAGGCGAACGGGTGAAGGAAGTGGCCATCGGCGGTTACCCTCTGGACCCAGATAAGGAGTATGTCATCGCCACCAATGATTTCCTGGCGGCCGGCGGCGACGGCTACCAGGCCTTCGGCGACGCCATCCGGGCCGCAGGGGACTATTCGGACCTGGGAGGCGCCCTGATGAGCCAAAACCTGGTGTACAACGATCCAGGCACCTGGCTGCGGGACCTGGTCATCGATTACCTCAACGCCCGCAGGAAAATCACCCCGAAAGTCGAGGGCCGGATCAAAGAGCTGGACTGACATGCAAGTTTATGTTAATGAAACCCCGGTCGACCTCATGCCCGGGATGAAGGTCAGGCACGCCCTCATCCAGGCCGGGCTCCTGAAGGAAGTGGAGTCGGGGCGGTGCAAGGTGTGGGATGCCTGGGGCAACGAAGTGGGCCTGGACGGCGCCCTCAGCCACGGTCTGAAGATTTATGTAAAATGAGCTGCTGAAAGGGTAACGGCAATGGCAGAGATTGAGCTCCCAGATCCCGAGGAACTGGAAGAATTAAAGGCCAAGGGCTTCACCAGGCGGGTAGCCCTCACCACCGCCATTTATGCGGTTTTCCTGGCCATCACCGCCCTGGGCGGCAACAACGCCATGAAGGAGATGCTCCTGGCTCAACAGCAGTCTTCGGACCAGTGGGCTTTTTATCAGGCCAAGGTCATCCGGGAGCATTTCTACCGGGGCCAGAAGATGAGGCTGGAGTTGGACCTGCTGGAAAAGGAGTCTCTGAAACCGGGGGTCAAAAAACGTTATGAAGAGTTGCTCCGGCAAATGGCCGAGAAAGAAAACCGCTACCGGGGCGAAAAGAAGGAGATCGAAAAAGAGGCCAAAAAGCTGGAGCACGAGCGGGATGTCAACCGCACCAAGGACCCCTACTTCGACTTTGCCGAGGTCTTGTTGCAGATCGCCATCGTCATGTCTTCGGTGGCCATCCTGGCCCACTCCCGGTCCATGTATCTCTTTTCCCTGACAGCCGCCTGCCTGGGCGCCATCCTATCCGCCAACGGCTTTTTCATGTTTTTCCGGGTGCCGTTCTTTCATTAAAGGAAAAGTCATCCTGACGCCGCGCAGAAACTCATATTGTAGAGAAGTTGAGACCCTTGACCACGTTCAGGACGACGGAAACAGAGGTTTTGCGCTAGCTACTAGAGCCTGTTTCGAACCATCAGGCAGGCAGAAAATGGCATCTGAGCGAAAATATTAATCTTTTATTTTTAACAGAATGAAAACCCCAACCGTAAGGTGGATAAAACCAGCCCATAACCCCAGGATTTCCAAGGAGTTTTATAAAGTTGCATAAAGTAACCATAGTTACAGGCCGGGAACCGTTTTTTTAAGATAATCCCCTATTTAATTTAATATTATCTTAAAGTAAAAAGCCAATCACCATGTAAGCCGTGCCCCAGGCCCCCAGGAGCAACCCCAAAAACCACATGAGCTTTTTCTTGATGAGGACGCCCACCGCCGAGCACATGATGGCAATCTGCAGCAGCATTACGGCCAGCGCGAAGTCGCCGTTCTTTTTCTTGAAAACTTCCTGTTCCTTGATGATGTCTTCGGCCTCTTTCTTTATCTGACCCTTCTCTTTGTCGTAACGCCCGATCTCCGTGTCATATTCCTGGATTTTAATGGCGAGAAACTTCTGGGCCTTGGGGTTTTTGCCCTCCAGCAGCCTGACGGAGCTCAGGATGTCCCGATTGAGCCGGTAGCTGTGCTCCTTGATGCTCTTGGACTGGTAGTAGGCCCAGTGGTTGGCCTCTTTGGTGGTGTAGATCTGCACCCTGGTGGAGTAACTTTGGGCCCGCAAGGAAGAGATGGCCGCAAACACGGCCAACACGGTGGCGGTCAAGGCCACCCATTGAATCCAAGTTTCTTTTACCGGCTCTGCCATGAAACCTCCCAATAATGCACTGCCGGCGGCATCGCGCCTCTGATGCCAGGGGCCGATCGCGGCAACGCCGCGCCCATAGTCTGTAGCGCAAGGCGAAAGAAATGTCAACGAGCTTGGGAAAATCCAGGCGTCTTCTTGGAAGACAATTAGGTAACTTACTATTTAGCTTTGTTTGAACGAGGAAATCAGATATTGACATCTTATCTAATTTTCCTGTAAAGTTAGGTCCCCTGTTAGGTAAATTACCCCAAAGACAGCCAAGGGAAAACGGTGCTATCTACTCGCAAGACGGAAAAATCCGGAGGTTGGAGCGGGCGGCTGGTATTGCTTCTAGTGGCCCTGGCATTCTCTGGCGGCTCCGTCACCACTTACCTAATACAGTACCCCCTGAAAACTTTAAGTGCCCCTAACCTTAACGTCGGCGAGCCGACAACTGCGGACCGGCGAGAACCGAACCCCACAGTTGCAGCTAACCCGGAATCCCCGCAGCTACCGCTCCTGTCTTCTCCGGCCCTACCTTCTTTCCCGGAAGGCGCGGCGTCGGCGGGGGAACCAGGCGTAAAGATAGAGCAGCCAGACGCTGCGATCCTGACGACCGCGGCTAATTCGTTACAACCTGCGGCTACAGAACCGGCACTGGGAGGGGCTCACGAGGGGTCCACCGCCCCGCCGGTCGTCAAAGACCTCCTACCCATCCAAGCCTTGGCGGAAAAAGGAAAGAGTCTTACCAAGATTATCAGCCAACATTACCCGGCAGCGAACAGGATGGTCCTGGATGCCATTGTCCTGGCGAACCCCGAAGTTGATAGTGAAAATGTAATTCATCCCGGACAAATCATCAATCTTCCCAAGATAGACTTCCAGGGGAAGACCGTGCAGTTGCAAGACGGACTGCTCTATGCCCTGTACGGCAGTTACTATTCTGTCGCAAGCTGGAATGGTGACAAACCCTGGCTGGAAAAGAACCAGGTGCGCTTTTTGGTCAGGGTTACCCGGGAAGCCAGCGGCAGAAAGATTTACCGCATCTTTCTAGGCGGTTATGAAAAATTGACCGATTTGCAAGAAGCGCAGAAGGGCCTGCGAATCAAATCGAAACGGGCCCGCCTTTCCCGTCGGGAGGATGTCTCCAAAAATATTACCAGCCCTCCCGGCAAAAATGAGGAGGGTTCGGATAACCTTCCCTACCGGCCGGAGAAACCGGCGCCGGTGACGGCGGGAACCGAGAGCGGCCCCCCGATGGAACCGGCGCGGCCCCAGATTGATCGGCTTGGGGATTCAGGTAATAAAGCCCCCAACCTGGCAGCAATCTGGCTGAAGTTCCTGACCTTCACGCAGCCTGCGGCTGAACTCGCCGTCGGTCAGAACCCTCATGAGGTCGAGTCTATTGATGCTGAGCCGTCAGCGGACCAGGAAGCAGCCATCTCGAAGACTTTTTTGGCAAGGGATTGCTCTGATGGCGGGGCAGGAGTGGCGGAAAACTCTTCCCAAGAACCCGCTTCTGAAACCGGGCTTGCCAAGACGCAACTGGGCCTGGTAAGGGAGGCTCCCCGGCCCGCAGAAATTCATCCTTCAGTAGCTTATGCCTTTCAAGTTCTCAAGATTCAATCCGCGGTCGTCGGGTCCCTGAAGCGCCATTGGGAGGCCCAAGGTTCCCGCCTCGCCGGTTGGTGGCGCCATTTCAAATCCTTTTCGCAAGAAATGCTGTCAGCCTGGGCCTGGTCTCCCGGTGATGAACTAGCCTTGCTGGAAATCAAGACCGGCGAGGGAGAGAAGACCGCGGTCCCTTCTTTGACCAAAGAGGTTTCCCCCAGCCGGGAGGACCCGCTGGCAGAGGTGGCGGAAAATCCTTTCCAAGAACCCCCCTGGGAAACCTGGATTGCCAAGGCGCCTCCGGACCTTGGGGAGGCGGCTCCCCGGCCCGCAGAAATTCATCCTCCAGGACCTTATGCCTATCAAGTTCTTAAGGTTCAATCCGCGGTCGTCGGGTCCCTGAAGCGCCATTGGGAGGCCCAAGGTTCCCACCTCGCCGGCTGGTGGCGCCATTTCCTGTCCCTGGTGCCGATGGTGCCCGCCTACGCCTGGTCGCCCCGTAATGAGGCAGATCTGGAAGAAATCAATACTGGCGAAGGGGAAAAGATCCCCGTTTCTTCTTTGGCTCAGGAGAGTTCCCCCAGCCGTGAAGAGTCTCCGCTGGCCACTCCTGAGCCGGTTGCCCTGGCGAATGCTTCACCGATTAACATTAGGCGATACCTGGATGCTGGCGGGGTCTTCCGTATCGAAACCCAGGGGCCCCGTGGTCCTAATGCCAAGAGTTCGGAGCCTTATGTCGAGCCCACGCCCGTGGCATTAGGGGCCTACCTGGCAAGCCTTAACGGAGTCCGACCCCCAACCAACGATAAGATGAAGGACAGCCAGCCCGGGAGCGAGGGGTCCTGTCCCGGCGGTGAACAAGCGCCATCACCGGCACCGCCGGAACAGGTCTTGTTACCGGAAGGAACCGTCCGACGCTACCGGGGTGCCAACGGCGTCTGGCACATTGTCAACCGCGAGCCCAAGAACCCGCTCCACTCAAGCGGGACGGCCCTGGCCGATGCCGGGCCGGAGGTCAATGGTTTTTCGGAAAAGCCCAACGAATCCCAGCCGCCGGCTGACAGCAGGGGAGGCCGCGCCGGGCCCCCAAGGAAGGTATCCTGGCCTGCGGATGAGCCTGGCCCCCTGGCGCCCCCCGAACCTAAGGCACCGGATAAAGCCCTATTCCCGGAAGGAACCGTCCGACGTTATCGGGGTGCCAATGGCGTCTGGCACATTGTCAACGGCGAGCCCAAGAACCCGCTCCACTCAAGCGGGACGACCCTGGCCGCAGCCGGACCGGGAGTTAGCGGTGCCTCTGAGAAGTCCATCGAGATCCGGAGGCGGGATGGCGCCAAGGTCAACCCTGGCAGCCCCTTGCGGCAGGTATCCTGGCCCGGAGATAAACCTGATCCCCTGGCGCCCTCCGAATCGAGGCCTCCGGAAAAGGCCTTGCTCGCAGAAGGAACCATTAGACGCTACCGGGATGCCAAAGGCGTCTTGCACATTGAAAGTGTGGAATATCCGAAACCCGCGCCCTGGCCTCGGTCACTGCGGTTGGCCAGGAATATGGCAAGCGTACCAAGAAGCACCGCCGAGGCTGGCCCCTTGCTCCAACAACTTTCGACTCAGCAAGTGGTGACTTTTAAGGACCAGAAGGGCAGATTGCACATAGGCAATCCCGACCTGGAGGACCTGGCGCGCAAAGGCGCCCAGGAGCTGAACCGGGCCAGTTTGGAACCGATTATCATCGAAGCCGCCTTTAGCTACGGCCTGCCGGTGCCTTTGGTCCAGGCCCTGATAAAAGTGGAATCCAACTTCGTACCTTGGGCGGTTTCCCCCAAGGGAGCCATAGGTTTGATGCAGCTTATGCCGGGAACCGCAACCTTCCTGGGGGTACAAGATCCATTTTCGCCCCGGGAGAACATCATGGGTGGGTGCCGCTATCTCAGGCTCTTGTTGGATTGTTTTAGCGAAAACCTGACCCTGGCTCTGGCCGCCTATAATGCGGGATACCAGCGGGTTATCAATGCCGGGTACCGGGTGCCGGAAATTAGCGAGACCCAGAACTTCGTTACTGAGGTTATCTCGCGGTATTATACGTTAGTGCTGGCCAGACGCCCTTCGGGGGTCTGAAGCGCCGATATCACTATCAGGCTGTTTAAAAAGTCGTTTTTGTCCCCCTGAGCGCCTGTCCTGCTATTCCAACCCCGCCGCCACCCGGGCCCCTTCATTAACCAAGGGCGGCGCCTCTATTCCAGCGCCGTCTGGATGCGGGCCACCACTTCCGGGGCTCGGAGGCTCCGGAAGGAATGGTAGCTGCCGCCCATGATGCGGCTCAATTCCGCCAGGCAGCCCAGGTCCAGGCAGGGGGCGAAGGCTTCGGTGTCCAGGATCAGGGAGTTGACCCCCAGTCCCTTGAACTGCGCCGCCAGTTCCTTGACCTCGGACATGGCGGTGCCTTGCGCCCCATCCTGATGTTGGCCCGGCCGTCGGTGATGAGTACCAGGAGAAAGGCGTCCTGGGGGTGTTTGGTTTTCTCCTGCTGCAGCACTTCCTGGGCCAGGTGCAGGGCATGGGGCAGCGGCGTCTTGCCCCCGGTGGGCAGATGCGCCAGGTAACGCTGGGCCGTGACCACGCTGCGGGTGAAAGGCAGCGCCACCCTGGCCTCGCAGCCCCGGAAGACGATGAGCCCCACCCGCTCCCGCTTCTGGTAGGCGTCTGTGAGCAGGGATAGGATCGCAGCCTTGGTCTCCGCCAGGCGCTGGTCCGCGCCCATGGAACCCGAGGCGTCCACCACGAAGAGAATGTGGCGGCCGATGCGCT
>JBGPBR010000027.1:0-11321 GCA_041481325.1 Desulfobaccia bacterium | reverse complement strand
GCCCCCCCACGTTGTGGTGGGTCTTGATGGTGGCCGACGGCCCCTTATAAGAGACGCTTTCGATGACGTCGGGGTAGAGCGTCCCCTGGGCCAGGTATTCCACCCCGCCCAGCTTTTTAGCTTCCTCGGCGAAGATGCGGATGAACTCCCGGCCGATGCGCCGGCGCTTTTCTTCCGGGTCCTCCACCCCCTGGAGGAGTGCCAAAAACTCCTCGGTGGCGTCCACGCTCACCAGATTCAGGTGGTGGTGCTCCCTGAAGAGCTGGGCCACCTCTTCGGCCTCGCCCTGGCGCAGGAGCCCGTTGTTCACGAAGATGCAGGTGAGGCGCTCGCCGATGGCCCGGTGCAGCAGCACCGCGGTGACCGACGAGTCCACCCCGCCGGACAGGGCGCAGATGACGCGCTCGGCCCCCACCTGCCGCCTGAGGGACTCAGTGGTGGCCTCGATGAAGGAGTGCATGGTCCACAGGGGCTGGAGCTTGCAGATGCGGAAGAGAAAGTTGCTCAGCACCACCAGGCCCCGGGGGGTGTGCTTCACTTCAGGGTGGAACTGCACCCCGTAGAGCCGCCGGGCCTTATCCCGGATGGCGCCCACCGGGCAGGTGTCGCTGGCGCCGATGACCTCGAAGCCCGGGGCCAGGACCTCCACCCGGTCGCCGTGGCTCATCCAGACCTTTTCCTCGGGGCTGAGACCGTGGAACAGGTCCTCAAAGTTGGTGACATTGAAGACCTTGTGGCCGTATTCCCGGGAGGCGGCGGGCGCCACCTTGCCGCCCAGCAGGTGGTTGAGGAGTTGGATGCCGTAGCAGATGCCCAGGACCGGGACCCCCAGCTCAAAAACCTCGGGGTCCACGGTGGGGGCGTCTTCCTCGTAGACGCTGCGGGGGCCGCCGGAGAGGATGAGGCCCTGGGGCGCGAATCTTTTTATCTCCTCCAGGGGCATCATGAAGGGGTGGATTTCGCAGTAGACCTTGAGCTCCCGCACCCGCCGGGCGATGAGCTGGGTGTACTGGGACCCGAAGTCCAGGATGAGCACTTTTTCTTTATGGGGATCAATCATTTTTGAGTTTTCGGTTGTCGGTAAAAACCAGCTATCAGCAAGCAGCTATCAACTTTCGGTAAAACCTGACCTTGCCGGGTCTGCCTGCCGCAGTCCGGGACGCATTGCCTGCTGCCAGGCGGAAGGGGCCTAAGGCGCGCCCTTCTAACCGACCTCAACCCCTTAAAATGATTTTTTAATTTAATTATAGCCGGGAGACGGGCAAAAAGCAAAACTTCTGTGCGGCAGGTTCTATGGAAGGTAGGGGGTGGAACCTACGGGGCGGTGCAATTATAACCCCAGGGGCTTGAGAAAGCGGGCCTCGATCTCCCGGCGGATTTGGGCCCGGGGGGTGGTTTCCGGGGCGGCGAGAAGCCCGGCGAGTTCCGCGGCCGTTTTCCTGAGGCGGGCCAGGATGCCTTGCCGGGCCTCCTCCAGCGCCTCCCAGGAGTCGCCCGCCGCCACCTGTTGGAAGACCGGCTCCAGCTCGGGCATGAGCAGGGAATAAAGGCCGGGGCGCCAGGCCAGCATGAGGGCGAAGGAAGCGAGCTGCCGGGTCTCGATGAGATACGCCAGCCGCCCCCAGTCGTTGACCTCCGCCAGGGCGTCCTTGAGGGACCGGACCCAGAGTTCCACCCGGGTTTGGGGGAACAGGGCCAGCACGGTGCGCAAGGCCTCCCGGAGACCGGCTTCCCGGGCCTCGCCCACTTCATGGCGGACCGCCGCCTCCAATTCCGCCTCCACCAGAGACTCGAAGGCGCCGCGGTTCGCCTCGGGGTCCTGGAGCAGGGCCGGCAGGGTGGTGCCGTAAGCCGCCAGCGCCACCTTGAGGAAAGGCTTGTCCATTTGGACCGGGTCGGAGAGCCGGTCCCAGAGGTAGTAGGCCAGGGCCTCCTTCCGGGCATAGATCAGATGCCCTTGGCACAGGGCCGGGGCCGCGTCCAGGTCCCGAGCCAATTCCTTCCCCAGCACCAGGACGGTCAATTCCTCCAGGCGCCGCACCTCCAGGAGTTCCCCCAGGAAGCAGGTGGGCGCCAGGCCCCGGCTGTAGCCGGCCCCGTAAGCCAGGCCCAGGGGGATGAGGTCTTGGTTCAGCTCCTCCACCGCCAGGGGGTCCAAGGCGGCCCCGTTCCAGGCAAGGTCATGCCAGGAAGCCCCTTCCAGTTTTTCCCAGGCCTGTTCCTTGGCTTCCACCCAGGCCAGCACGGCCCCGGAGTCCGGCTCCCGCCAGGGAGGCAGACCGTTCTCCCACTTGTAAAGCTGGCGCAGCCGCAGGAGCAGGCCGCACAGGGAGAAGTGTCCGGCCTGGCCGGCGTTGCCGATCTCGCAGTTGAGGCTCACCTGGCGGATGAGGAATTGGTTAGTCATGGTAAGCTCAGTCAATGGCAAAGGGCAGTTCTCCGTTAAACCTGCTCTGATACCGCCTTCCGGCTCTATTTCCGCATCAGTTGGGTTAGCTTCCGGGCGAGCTCCTGATCCAGGCCCTGGAGGACCTTGAACTCCCGGTTGGCCGCCTCCAGGTTGCCGCTTTTGGCATAGTAGAGGCACAGGGCGTAATGGGCCTGGGGGTCCTGGGGGGCCAGGCGGGCCGCCTCGGCCAGCGCCTTGCCGGCCGCGTCCAGCCGGTCCAGGTTGAAATAGGCCAGGCCCAGCTGCAGGTGGGCCTTGGCAAAGTCAGGCTGCAGGCGCACCGCTTCGGCAAACTCGGCCCTGGCCTCGTTATCCCGCTTCAACTTGCCGTAAGCCTGGCCCAAATGATAATGGGCCTCCGGGTCCTCCGGGTGGCGGCGCACCGCCTCCCGGAAGGCGTCCCGGGCGTCTTGCCAGAGCCCCTGCCGGCCGCAGGCCACCCCCAGGTTCTCGTAAGCCTTGCCCCATTGGGGCTCCAGGCGGACGGCCTCCTGAAGCGCCTTGATCGCTTCGGGATAGCGGTTCAGTTGGGCCAGGGCCAGCCCCAGCTGGTGGTGGGCCCGGGCGTAGCCGGGCTCCAGGCGGACCGCTTCCCGGTAGGCCTGGGCCGCTTCCTCATACTGGCCGTTTTGCTCCAACCGGGCCCCCTTGTCGTATTGCTGGCGGGCCTGGGGGGAGATGCTTTCTTCCTTCTCCTCGTACCGGTCCTGCTGTGCCAGGGCCGGGGCAAGGAAAAGCAAAGACAAGGTGATAAGCAAGAATAATTTCAGATAGCAAGGTTTGCGGTACATGCGGGATCGCGGCCTCTGTTTTTTGTCCAGATCATATCATGGCTGGCGGGAAAAACCGAGGACCCCGGTGGGGTGGTCGCCAGCGGGTTCGGGAAAGGCTTAACCCAAAACCAGTTGCGAAAAGTTTTGATAATTGGTGGCACCGGCGTCTCGCCGGTGCAGTCGCAGGGCAAAGCCTGGGGTTACCAAAGAGAGCCTTTTGACGGCCACAAGGTTTTCTGAGCCTGGCCAGTTGCGTCCGACCTTCACGACCTGGCGGCCTTAAGGCTCCTCTTCCCGGGAGCCGTCCCGCGGTTGGCGCCGGCGCGCCATGAGGCTCCGGGCCCGCTCCGGCGCCAGGGGGTGGAGCAGCAGGATGCCCACCAGGAAACCGCCCACGTGGGCCCACCAGGCCACCCCGCCGCCCAGCTTCTGGCTCACCGCGCCGATGGTCGAAGTGCCGTAAAGAAATTGCAGCAAAAACCAGAACCCCAGGAAGAAATAGGCCGGCAGCTCGATGAAAATGGGAATGAAGATGATGAGGAACAAGGTGAGGATCCGGGCTCCGGGAAAGAGGTAGAAGTAAGCCCCCATCACCCCGGCGATGGCGCCGCTGGCCCCCACCAGCGGCACCGGCGCCCGGGGCGAAAACGCTAGGTAGATCAGGTTGGCAGCCACCCCGCAGGCCAGGTAAAACCCCAGATACCGGCCGTGCCCCAGGATGTCCTCCACATTGTCCCCGAAGACGTACAGGAACCACATGTTGCCGATCAGGTGCAGCCAGCCCCCGTGGAGGAACAGGGAGGTGACCAGGGGAGCCAGGATTTCCGGCCAGGAGGCGGACCCCCGGAACAGGAGGCTCAGAAAACGGGCCGGAATAAACCCCAGGACCTCCACCACTTGCTCCAGATGGGGGCCCAGGGACATCTCCCAGAAAAAGGCCAGGACGCTGACCGCGATGAGTAGATAGTTGACGTAGGGCGGTCGGGCGGACGGGATGTTGTCTCTGAGTGGGAACATTGGCCATTTACCGGGAAATAATCATTCGGGACGGTCCAGAAAAGGGTTCGGCAGTGAGACAATGCCTTGGCTGCTCCCAGGGCCGGACAGGATAAAAATAAGGTTAGTGGCGGGTAAGGGCAAGGGGGCTGGGATAAAAACCAAACTCCAAACCTCAAAACTTGAAACCAACCTCACCGGTTCACCAGCAGGCGCTTGGCGGGGAGGTCCAGGGCTACCGTAGCCCCTTCCAGGAAGGGCTCCGGGGGGGTGGCGCGGTCCAGGAGCAGGTAGACCCGCCTGGGTCCCAGCCAGAACTCCTTGAGTCTCTCCGGGGTGATCAGATAGTTCTTTTCCCGGGCCACCGGATAGGAAAACTGGGGCAGGCCGTGGCGAGTCACCATGAGGATGCGGCGCTGGGCATAGAAGGCCAGGGAGGCTCCATATTCGAACTCTTCGATCTGCTCCATGATGAGGAAATCATCAGGAGCCGCCCGGCGTTTCACGTACTCTCCCGCCAGCCGGTCGCTGAGGTGGGGGCTCAAGGCCGCCAGGGCTTGGAAAGTGAAGAAGACCAGGGCCAGGGCCAGGGCGCCGTAACCGGCCGCGGCCAGCCGGGCCCGGCGGAGCAGGCCCGCCAGGGCGCCGCCCAAGGCAATGGCGGGAACCAGGACGGTCACCGCTTTCGCCGTCGGCAGCAGCAGTTCAAACATGACGGAGAATTCCCGGCGGTTGCCGGTGCAAAGATGCTCCAGATGGGGGAGCAGGAACAGGGTGCCCAGTCCCAGGAGCCCAAGGCCCGCCAGGGCTAAGGGGAGGGCGCGGTCCTTAACCTCCAGGTATTGCTGGAGGCGCCAGCCCACGATGAGGGCCAGGGGCGGGAAGGCCGGCAGCGAGTAATACTCGATGCGGCTGGCGGACAGGGTAAAAAAGATCAGGATCACCGCCGGCCAGATAATAAGGAGGCGGGCCCGGGGGTTGATCCCGCCGCCGGGCCGGGTTTCGAGCCAGAAACGGTGCAGGGCCTGGGGCAGGAGCAGGGTCCAGGGCATGAGCCAGATTCCCAGAAACAGCCAGAACCCTGAGATAGAAAAGGGAGTGATGTCCGCCGGCTGGCGCTGGCCCAGAAACCGGAGGATCTGTTCGTTGACGATCTGAAACTTCAAAAATCCAGGATGGGCCAGTTCCGCCCCCACCAACCAGGGGGTCAGGAGGATGGCGGTCAGGGCCAGTCCCGTGGGAGACCAAAAGAGCCGGAAGGCCCCGGGCCGGCGCCCCCGCCAGGCATCCAGGAGGCCGATGAGCACCGGAAACGCCATGCCGATAAAACCCTTGCTCAGAAACCCGGCCGCCAGGCAAAGGAAGAAAGGGGCGGCCCAGCGGCAGGATGGCTCTTCCTGCCAGCGCAGCATGCAATAGAGCGACGCGGTCAGGGTGAAGGTTATCAGGTGGTCGGTGAGAATCTGCAGGTGCAGGGAGAAGAAACCGATGCAGCTCAAGAGGGCAAAGCCTCCCAGCCAGGCTGCTTCCCGGCCCAGCAGGCGCACCCCGATGAGATAGGTAAACCAGACCTCGCCCAGGGTCAGCGCCAGGGTGGGGATTCTGGCGGCCCAATCCGAGACCCCGAAGATTTTATAGGACCACAGGTTCAGCCAGTAGAGCAGATGGGGCTTGTCCAGATAGGGAACCCCGTTGAGCACCGGGGTGAACCAGGAGCCGGTCGCCAGCATCTCCTGGGGGATGAGGGCGTACATGGCCTCGGCCCGGATGAGGGGCACCTGCCAGAAACAGGGCAGATAAACCGCCAGGCAGACCAGGAGCAGGGTGGCCCCGTTGGCCAGCCGGGCATACCCCCGAGTCAGGCCCATGGGTGGGTGAAGAGAATGGTCAATAACATGATGCGAATACCGGATTGCCGATCACTGAAAGCTGACAGCCTTTTCCCATCAAGTGAGATTCCACCGGAACATGCGCCACAGGTCGGGAAGGCCCTGGAGCTGGCGCACCACCGTGGGTTCAAACCCCGAGTGCATCATGCACTGGGCGCAACGGGGGTCCCGGCCCACCCCGTAGTCCTCCCACCGGGTGTGTTCCATCATCTCGGCAAAAGTGGGGTAGTGGGTGTCCACGATCTGGTAACAGGGGGACCGCCAGCCGCGGGTATTGCGGGTGGGGTTGGCCCAGGGGGTGCACTCGTAATCCCGCTCACCCCGGAGAAAGTCCAGATAAAGCGGGGTGCTGAAAAATTTGAAATCCAGGCCGTTGCCGGTCAGGAGATTAAATTTCTCCTTGATTTCCTCCCGGCTCAGGAAGAGCTCTGCCGCCACCCCGGCGAAGCTGTAGGCCGGGGAGACCAGGAGGCCGTCCACCCCGAGGTGTCCGAGGTACGAGAAGAGGATTTCGATCTCCTGGGGGTCGGTCTCCTTATAAATGGTGGTGTTGGTGCAGACCCGGAAGCCCTGGGCCTTGGCCGCCTTGATGGCCCTGATGGCCGTCTTGAACAGCCCCGGCCGGCCCAGGATGCGGTCGTGGGTGGCGGCCAGGCCGTCCAGGTGGACGCTCAGGGTGATGCGGTCGGAGAGGGGGATCTTGGGCAGCGACCTTTCCAGCAACACCGCGTTGGTGCAAAGATAAATGTGCTTGTGGCGCCGCACCAGTTCCTGGAGCAGTTCGAAGACCGGCGGGTAGATGAGCGGCTCGCCGCCGGTGACGGTGACCACCGGGGCGCCGCAATCCTCCACCGCCTCCAGGCATTCCTCCAGGCTGAGGGATTCATGCAAGGTCTCCTGGTACTCCTGGATGCGGCCGCAGCCGACGCAGGCGAGGTTGCACTGGTGGGTGGGCTCCAGCATCAGGACCAGGGGGAAGCGCTCCTCCCCCTGAAGCCGTTTGGCGAACAGGTAGCGTCCCAAGTCAATGCTAAGACTCAACGGAAAACGCACTATTACCTCATTTGTAATTTGTCGTTTTTCGGTTTCGGTTTGCCGTGACGGTTAAAAGTATAACACCTGGGCGCCGGACAGCCTACCGCCCGGGACCGCCCTGAACCTTGGCTAACCTCTGGAATTCTGCCGCCACCGGCTGGAAGCCGCCTCCTGCAACCAAGAACCTAAAACCAGAAACCCAAAACCATCTTCAGGCGTAGCCGTGTTGCCGGAACCAGGACACCGCCTCTGCCAGGGCGGTCTTGACCGGGGTCAGGTTAAGCCCCAGATATTTTACCGCTTTTTTGTTGTCAAAGTACATAAATTTTCTGGCCATGCGGATGGCGGTCAGGGGCATCCGGGGCGGACGGCCGGTGAGGTAATTGGCCCAGAACTCATTGACATAGGCCATCCCCAGCACCGGCCAGTAGGGGAGCTTCACCCTGGGGGCCGGCCGGCCGCTGATCTCCGAGAGCATCCCAAAGATCCGGGAGAGGCTCAGGTTTTCGTTCCCCAGGATATATTTTTCGCCGCTCCGGCCCTGCTGCGCGGCCAAGAGGTGCCCCCGGGCCACGTCCTTAACGTGGATGAGGTTCAGCCCGGTTTCGAGATAAGCCGGCATGCGCCCTTTCAGGAAGTCCACGATCATCTCCCCGGTAGGGGTGGGGCGGGAGTCCCAGGGGCCCACCGGGGTGCTGGGGTTCACCACCACCAGCGGCAGCCCCTGGCGGGCGAAATCCAGGGCGACCTGCTCGGCCAGGAACTTGGAGCGCTTGTAGTGGCCCACCATGTCGGCCAGGCTGACCGGGGTGTCCTCGGTGCCCGGGGTGCCGTCGCCGGGGTTTCCCAGGGCCCCCACGGTGCTGGTGTAGACCACCCGGGCCAGTCCTTGTTCCCGAGCCGCGGCCAAAAGATTCCGGGTGCCCTCCACGTTCACCGCGTACATCCTCTGGGGGTCCGGCACCCAGAGGCGGTAGTCTGCGGCCACGTGGTACAGGCAGGCGCAGCCGGCCAGGGCCCGTTCAAGGGAGGCCTGGTCCAAGAGGTCTCCCGGGGTAACTTCCACGTCCAGGCCCGCTAGGGCCGGGTGCGCCGGGTTTCGAGCCAGAACCCGAACCGCGCCCCCCGCCTGCAACAGCTCTGCCACCACCGCCCGGCCCACGAAGCCGGTGCCGCCGGTCACCAGGGTCTTGCCGGGGGGCGGATTTGGGGTTTGGGGTCTTGGGTTTTCGGTAGTGGATGCCGTCATTTTCTGGTTATTTTCCCGACAGGGGGGCTCCAATTCTTAATTTATTTTAACCGAAAACGGTATTAGCTGCCGCTCCCCGGCGGCCCATTTCAGCGTGGTTTTCTTCAGGCCGCAAGGAGTTGCGGTTTGCCGGTCGGTGGGGGAAGGCTCCGGGGATTCCCTGCCTTTCCCGGGGTGAGGTCAGGAGGGGGTATTGGCCCTGTGACGGCCGTTCGGCTTGCGGATAATAGTTTGCCTAAATGATCTCGCCGCCCTGCACCGCCTGGAGGTACTGGCCCAGGGCCTGCAAGGGGAAGCAATCCCGATAGAGGTGGTACCGGATCATGAAGTGGTTGGGAAAGCCGGTGCCGGTGAAATGCCTTTCCTCCCAGCGCCCTTGGGAGGTTTGGGTTCTCAAGAGATATTCCACCCCGGACTGCACTTCCGGCGTCAGGGCTTCGCCCGCGGCCATAAGCCCCAAGAGGGCCCAGGCCGTCTGGGAGGCGGTGGACTCCCCCCGGCCCATGAGGCTCTCGTCCCGGTAGGAGGCGCAATCCTCCCCCCAGCCGCCGTCCGGGTTCTGGCGGGCCTGGAGCCAGGCAACCGCCCGGCGGATGTAAGGCTGCCGCAGGTCTTCGCGGATCTGCTGCAAGGCCGCCAGCACCGACCAGGTGCCGTAGATGAAGTTCACCCCCCAGCGGCCCCACCAGGGCCCTTGGGGCCGTTGGGTCCGGCGCAGATAGGCCAGGGCCCGCACCGCCACCGGGTGGTCCAGGCCGTGGCCGAAGGCCCCCATCATCTCCAGGATCCGGGCGGTGATGTCTTCGGTGGGCGGGTCCACCAGGGCCTTCAGGTCGCCGAAGGGGATGGCGTTGAGCCACTCCTTGGTGTTGTCCTTATCAAAGGAGGCGAAGCCGCCGTTTCTGCATTGCATCCCCAGGCACCAGTTGATGCCCCGTTGCAAGGCCGCCTGGTGTCCGGCCGGGTCGGCCAGGCCCTCTTTCAGGGCCAGGAGCACCATGGAGCTGTCGTCCACGTCGGGGTACCAGTTGTTGACGAACTCGAAGGCCCAGCCCCCGGGAGGCAGGTCCGGGCACTTGACGCACCAGTCCCCGGGTTTAAAGATTTGCTGGGCCAGCAGCCAGGAAGCGGCCTTCTCCATGGCGGGGTGCTCGGCGGGAACCCCGGCTGCGGCCAGGGCCCGCACCGCCAGGGCGGTGTCCCACACCGGGGAGATGCAGGACTGGAGCCAGGTGCGCTCGCGGTCCCGGAGTTCGAAAAACTTCAGGGCCTTAAGCCCCCGCCGGATAACCTCGTGGTCCAAACCGTAACCCAGGCAGTACAGGGCCAGGATGGAGTTGAGCATGGCGGGTTGAATCCCGGCCCAGTCGCCGCTGTCCTCCTGGTGGTCCAGGATCCAGGCCTCGGCCCGCCGCATGGCGAAACGGCGCAGCCAGGGAAGGGAAAAGCGGCGGTATAGTTTGAGAACCCGGTCCAACACCGCGAAGAGGTTTTCCAGGAGGGTCGCCTGGCGCTTCCAGGCCACCCGGTGCCGGGAGAAGGGTTCGTCGGCATCGAGGAAGAGTTCCGCCACCCCATGCTCCGGGGGCAGCGGGTGCACGGGGCGCTTGGCCATCAGGAGCATCAGGGGGACCACGGAGGCTCTGGTCCAGCTGGAGAACTCGTAGATGCTGCAGCCGGACCACTGCGGCAGCAGGATGAATTCCACCGGCAGCAGCGGGATGCCGTCCCAGCTCACCTGGCCGAACAGGGCCAGGAAGATGCGGGTGAAAACCCGGGCCTTCAGGGCGCCGCCCCGGTCCTGAATGAATTTCCGGGCCCGGGCCAGGGGCTCGTCTTCCGGGGACAGGCCCGCAATTTTCAGGGCGAAATAAGCCTCCACCGTGGTGCTGAGTTCGCCGCCGTCGCCATGCCAGATGGACCAGCCGCCGTTGGGGAGCTGCTTGTCCAGGATGTCCGCCACCATCCCCGGGATCTTGCCGGAATCCAGCCCCAGAAAACGGTGCAGCATGAGGTATTCCGAGGTAATGGTGACGTTGGATTCCAATTCCGCCCACCAGTAACCCTCGGCATCCTGGCCCGCCAGCATGGCGGCGGTAGCCCTCTTGACGGCGCGCTCGATCCGACTTAAAAAGATTCTAGGAACGGCAAGAGCGGGCGCGGGCTGCGGCTGCTGCTGGCTGCGGGACGAAACGGTTTCTCCCCCCAAGTCGTGTCCCCCCCACGAGGTTTCCTAAATCGGTATAATATACCATAGCTCCCCTAAGGGCCAAATAAATTTAGGGTAAGGTAGGGTTTATTCTTGACTAATCCAGGCCAAAGGAACCGCCGGGAAGAATTTTTCGCAAAACTTAAGGCCCAAGGGATTGGTTTAGCTTATTTTTTCGGCTCTCAACAGGAAAATGCCCCCCTACTGCTCAACGGCGAAATCGTGTCCGAGATTCCGGACAGCGACCTGGATCTCGGGGTGGTTTTTCTGGAACATCCTATAGATTATCGGCGCCTCCGGGAAATTCGTCAAAAACTGGAAGACTGCCTGGCGCCCCTTTTCGCCCCTTTGCGCCTGCATTTGCTGCTCCTGGAGGAGGAAAACTCCCACGTGCAGCACGCCGCGGCCATCAAGGGGATTGAGGCCTATGCCGTGAGCCCGGAGTTTGCCCGGGAGTACCGGCGAAAGGTCTATGCCCTCTATGCCGACTGGCATTCCTGGTGGCCGTGAGGAGGGGGGTGCCGATTGGTGCGATGAAAAGGCCTACCTTGGCAGCTTGGAAAAGTTTTGAGGCTCGAGTTTCGAGCCTAGAGATGAAATGTAGCGACTGTCTTTTCTGTCAAGCTGCAAGAGGCAGCTGTGGGTTCCAGTAGGTACGATTTTTGAGCATGGCGTTAAGGATCACCAGGAGTTTTCGCATACAGGCGGTGAGGGCCACCTT
>JBGPBR010000026.1:0-11333 GCA_041481325.1 Desulfobaccia bacterium | reverse complement strand
TGGAACCCACAGCTGCCTCTTGCAGCTTGACAGAAAAGACAGTCGCTACATTAACTTTGAACTTTGAACCTTAAACTTTGAACTTTTCGGAACAGGTTGAAAAAATAATTTTGAGGGGGCGGGGCCAAGGCCTCCGACCCGCCCCGAAAAACCATCGGCATGAGGCCCGGGTGGGGCCCGGTTCCATCCCTAAAAACCGGAAGCTGCCTTCTCAACCTCCTGCCCGTTCATCCCCAAAAGTTTAAGCACCGCGGCTTCAATGTCCTGGTGAGTGGGGTAGTAGAGTTTCTCCAGCGCGGCGCTGGCCGGCGCCGGGAGATCCGGAAGGGTCACCCGCAACACCGGCCCCTTCAAATCGGCAAACAGGTGCTCCGCCGCCAGGGCGGCGATTTCCGCGGCCACCCCGCAGGTCTTCCAGGCGGCATCCGCCACCACCAGTCTGCCGGTCTTGATTACCGAGGCAAATAACAGCTCCTGGTCCAGGGGCTTCACGGAACGCAGGTCCAGCACCTCGAGGTCGACGCCCTGCTTTTCCAGGGCCGCGGCGGCCTTCAAGGCCTCGTGGACCATGAAGGAGGTGGCGGCCACAGTTGCCTGGGAGCCGGGCCGGCGGATGATGCCCTGCCCCAGTGGGATTTCGTACAGCTCCTCGGGAACTTCGCCCTGAACCTCATAGAGCCACCGGTCATCCACCAGCAGCACCGGGTTGTCGTCCCGCACCGCGGCGACCAGCAGGCCCTTGAGATCATAGGGAGTGCTGGGCATGACCACCTTGATGCCCGGGAGGTGGGCAAACATGGCCTGCAGGGCTTGGGAGTGTTGGGCCGCCTGCTCGCCGCCGCGGTTGATGATGCCCCAGACCGTGATCGGCACCGGCACCCGGGAGCCGAACATGTAGTACCAGTTGGCGGCATGGTTGGCCAACTGGTCCATGGCCAGGTACATGAAGTCCATGCGGGGGTGTTCGATGATGGGCCGCAGGCCGCTCAGCGCCGCCCCGATGCCCACCCCGGTCATGGCATTTTCCGCCACCGGGGTGTCAATTATCCGGGACTCGCCAAATTCCTGCACCAGCCCCAGGGTGGTCGAGCCCACGTACCAGGGGCTCTTGACCCCCTGGCCGATGAGAAAGACCGTCTCGTCGCCGCGCAGCAACTGTCTTAGGGTTTCATTGAAGGTCTGGGCGTAGGTCAGGGTCCTCATGGCTGCTTTCCTTTGAAAACCCCCAGGTACAAATCCTTTTTATCCGGGAAGGGGCTGTGCCGGGCAAAATCCACCGCGGCAGCTATTTCCCCGGTTATTTCCTGCACCATGGCCGCGGCCTCTGCACCTGAGATGAATCCCCGGGATAGCAGGTATTCTTCCAGTTTCTTCAGGCCGCAGCGGTTCATCCACCAATTAAGCTCTTCGAGAGTGCGCAGGTCCTTGTCGAGGTCGTAGTCAGGCCCCACGTGGCCCCGCCAGCGGTAGGTCAGGCACTCCATCAAGGTGGGGCCATGGCCCTGCCGGGCCCGTTGCACCGCTTCCCGGGCGGTGGTCCACACTTCACCGAGATTGCCGCCGTCCAACCGCACCCCCGGCAGGTTGAACCCCGCGGCCTTCTTGTACAATTCCGGCTCGGCCTGCATCTCCTCCAGGGGCATATGGGTGGAGTAAAAATTGTTTTCGCAGACAAACACCACCGGTAATTTTTTCAAGGCGGCAAAATTCAGCGATTCATAAAAAGCCCCCTCGCAGGCGGCGCCGTCCCCGAAGAAGGCCACCGCGACGCAATCGACCCGGCGCAGCTTAAACCCCAGGGCCGCGCCCACCGCCAGGGGGATGGAGCCGGCCACAATGGCCGAGCTCCCGGGATAGCCCACTTCCGGCGCCACCAGATGCATGGAGCCCCCTTTCCCCCGGGAGCAGCCGGTCCGGCGCCCGAAGAGTTCGGCCATCATGGCCTTGAGGTCTCCGCCCTTCGCCAGGTAGTGACCATGGGACCGGTGGGTGCTGAAGACAAAGTCATCCGGGCGCAGATGGGCTGAGACGCCGGCGGCGATCACTTCCTGGCCGATGTACAGGTGGCAGGGACAGATGATCTCGCCGCCCGCCACCAGTTCCGCGATGCGCTCCTCCACCAGGCGAATCCTGGTCATGACGCGGGCCATTTCCCGCAGCTCTTCGGGGCTGCACTCCGCCAGGTGGTCGTGCTGGCAATCAAGGCCTGCCGGGGCGGTTTTTATTCGGTTTGCCAAGGCTGAACCCATGTCCTTCTCCTCCCGAGCAACGTGGTCAAGGTTTGAAAAATAATCTTCAGGTCGGTTAAAAAAGACTGTTCCCGGAGATATTTAAGCTGCAACTTTATTTTCCGGGGCCGGATAAGTTCGAGATAGGCCTGGTCGGCATCAACGGAGCCGGCCAGGATGGTCCCTTCATCGGAGTTCCAGATGGAAGCCCAGTCGGTGATGCCCGGCCGCAGGCTCAGGATGGCCTTTTCTTCGCCCCGGTACATATCGGTGAAACGCTGCACCTCCGGCCTGGGACCGACCAGGCTCATGTGGCCGAGGAAGACGTTGAGCAACTGGGGCAGTTCATCCAGCTTGTATTTTCTTAGAATGCGGCCCACGGGGGTAAGGCGCGGGTCGTCGGCCGCGGTGGAGGAGCCCCCCAATTTTTCCGCGTTGACCACCATGGAGCGGAACTTGAAGATCCGGAAAGGCCTGGCGAAGCGCCCCACCCGCCAGCCCCGGTAAAACACCGGGCCGGCGTCCGTGGCCTTGATCGCCCACCCGATAACCAGAAAAAACGGGCTCAACAGCACCAGGCCCGCGGCCGATACCCCCAGGTCGAAAAGACGTTTAATCATGGCAGACGGCTTCCTGGAATCGGGGGCATGGTTGCCCCGGTTGCATCTGGGGATATTTCATTTTCCGGAGATGCCGCCGCGCCGGCGGGGCGCGGCGGCATCTCGGCATCCGGGGCTGGAACCGCGTGCCGGCGGCGGCTGCTCCGGGGATTCAGATCCTGGGAAATTAGCATCGATGCCTGCTTCGGCCCCGGTGGCCGTTCGCCCGGCGCCGGCCGGCGCCGGCGTTTTTTCAGGGTGGGATGACCCGCGTTGAGAAGGTAAAAAATGAGTGGGTCCATAAGGCTTAACCTCTTGAGGCCGCGGTGACAATTCCCGGCCTGGATTAAGGGGGCCTGAGGCCCCGGGGGAAATAGCTATCAGCTATCAGCTTTCAGCAAAGAAACCCTTGGACGCTCTCCCGGCCAAGTGGCGGGGTGGGCAGGGCCCACCATGGTCTTATGCAGGCATCGGCCGGCGGCGGCTGCGGCCAGGCTTTCCAGGTGGCCGGCATAGCCGGCATAAATCCTGTCGGCATCGCCATGGTCCTTAAAAAAGGCCCGGGCGTTAAGGGACATCCGGGCGCGGCCCGCCGGATCGTCCAGCAAGGAGGCAATTGCCTGACAAAGGCCCTCCAGGTCCCCGGCCCGATAATTTATTCCCAGGCCGTGGTTGGTGATGTGCGCCGCCATCTCGCCCGCCAGCGAGGAGACCAGCGGCAGGCCGGCGGAGAGATATTCGAAAGGCTTATAGGGGAGCCGATCCTGTTCACACGGCGCCAACCGGTAGGGCGCCAGCCCCAGGTAGCCGTGGGCCAGGAGGGACCCTATTTCGGCCCCGTCCAGCCAGCCCGGCAGGACCACATTGGACAATCCGGCGCTTTCCCGGCGTACCGTTTCGGCTTGCTCGCCGGTGCCCACCATGACGAAGCAGACGTCCCTTCTCCCCGCCGCCGCCAGCCGCCTGGCCGCCGCCACCAGCAGCCGCAATTCGTAAGAGAAACCGAAGGTCCCGATAAACAGCAGCAGTTTCTGGCCGCGGCGCTCCCTTAACCATTCGGGCAGGCGGTGGGGAGGGGAGCCGTTCGACCGGGTCTGGTAGCCCAGGAGAAAAACCCGGTCCCATTCCCGGGCCGACCGGGCAGCTTTTTTGAGAGCCCAATGCAGGTAACCCCGGGAGACGGCTAACAGTCCGGTCGCCCCCTTAAGCAGGGTATGCAGCCGAGCGTAATCGCAGGCGAGGGCCGCCTGCCCCAATTTATGTAAGAGAGGATTCCCAAGTTTGGCCAGGAGCAGGTCCGGCCAGAGGTCCAGGATATCCACCAGCACCGGAACGTTCAGTTGCCGGCCGTAGCGCACCGCCTCAAAGGCCAGGTGGTAGCAAGGCAGCGCCGCCACGATGAGATCCGGAGGTTCCAAGTCCCGGGCCCGCAGGCGGAATTTCCTGGCGACCAGGCGGTGATCGAGGTAGCGGGCCAGGGAGATGTTGCTCCCATAACCGCAGCCGCGCATTACTTGCAAGGTTATCCCCGGGGACAAGGCGACTTCCCGGTCGCCGGCAAAGAGCATCAGTTTGCGTTGATGCTCGAAGGCGCTCACCCACCAGCGGACCTGATGCCCCCGGGCCGCCAGATTGTCGGCCAGCAGGGCCGTGCGCATCTTGCGGACCCCGGGTTGCAAAGGCAGGGGTTCGCCGGTTTCGACCAGCCAAACGTTCATGATCATTGCCGCCGCAAAGATGAGTTATTGACCGGCAGGAGCCGCCGGGACCGGAAGATTAAGCAGCTCGTGATACAGGGAAACCAACTTTTCTTCTTCAGTGGTCCAGTTATACCGGGTTTGAAAGGCCACCCGGCCATTGTCGCCCAGCCGGCCGGCCAGCTCAGGGTCCTGAACCAGGGAGAAGATTTTTTCCGCATGGGATCGGGGGTCATCGGGGACCGCCAGCAAGCCGGCGTCGGCCGCCAGGAGATATCGGCGGATCGGCGGCAGGTCGCTCCCCACCATGGGCAGCCCCGCGGCCATATATTCAAATATTTTCGTGGGAATGTTCTTGTGGAATTTGGGAACCGGCTGCAGGGGCACGAGACCGATGTCCGCCGCGGCCAGCCAGGACCCCAGGTGGTCCTGGGGCACGGCGCCGGTACAGATTACCCGGCCCCGGAGCAGCTCGTCGGCCGCCACCGCCGCGGTGAATTCCCGGCGCTTCTCCTCGGAATCAAACGGGCCGATTATCCACAGGCCCACGTCCAGTTTCTTTTCGCCCACCAGAATCCGGACCACGTCCAACATCAGCCACAGTCCCCGCTCCGGGCAGAGACAACCCACCTGAATGAGTTGCACCGCATGGGCGCGTCGGGGTTGGGGGATAGACGGCGTCTGGCCGAAATCCGGGGTGGGAAAATTGTACAGGGTGACGAGGCGATCCGGGGCTTTCCGGAAACGGCCGGCGACATCATCGTCAGCGGTGATAATGGCGTCAAAAAATGGGGCGGTTCGGGGCTCCAGGTAATCAAATAAGGTCGCCACGGTAGGGCGGATAGCGCGATGGATCCATTCCTTGAGCCTGATGGCGTCGGGGTAATGTTCGTGCACATCATAAATGACCGGCTTTCGGGTAATGAGGCGCAGTAACAGGGCGCAGGGAATGAGCTCCGGATCATGGAAGTGATAGAGGTCCGCTTGCTCCCGGAGGGCCAGGACCAACGGCTGCCAGGTGTTCAGCCACCGCCGGGTTCGCAAGTGGGCCGCCGGGAAACCCACTATTCTTACCTGGCCGGACCAAGTCCGGGGTTCTTCGGACGGCGCCACCCAGACGACCTCAAAGCCCCGCCTTGCCAATGACATGGCCTCCCGATAAAGAATCCTGGCGCAGATTGAGAACGGCGTCGGCACCGAGGTTAGAAAGCAGATTTTGGCAAGTTTAGGGACGACCTTGCCGCCGCCCGGGGCGTCACGGGTAAGCATCTGAGCGTTCTTCATTTTTTGTGGTCCTAAAAGCTCGAATCAGCATATTTTTGGGGGTCTCGCCGGTCCTTAAGGATGCCGAGGCCGGCCTCCAGAACCTCGGCCACCCCGATTTCCTCAAGGCACCGCCCGCGATGGCCGTTACACTCCCGCAACATGCAGCCCTCACAGGGAACCCGGTGGCGCAAGACCACATGCCCGGCGCCGTAAGGTTCCCAAAGCCCCGGCTGGTCCCGGCCGGAGAAAATCGCCACACACCGGGTTCCGGCACTGACCGCCATGTGCATGCTGCCGCAATCGTTGCCGAGATACAGGGAGCAGCGCTTCAGGAGCGCGATACCCTGGCGCACGTTCAAGGAGCCGGCCGCCGGGATGCCGAATCCCCAGTGGCGCACCAGGATGCGGCTGCGGTGCTGTTCTTGCGGCCCGCCCAAGACAAAGTGGGTGCCTCCCACCGCTTTCCTTAGCTGCCGCGCCACCGCGGTATAACGGCTAAGGGGCCATTGTTTGGCCGCCATGTTGGTCCAGGGGGCCACCGCGATCCAGGGCCCGGGGGCGTGGGCGGCGCCGACCCGGTGCAGCCAGGCCTCGGTTTCAGCCACTTCCCGGTCCGTGATATTCACCTGCATGGACCCCCGGCCGGGCTCCGGGAGCGGCAACCCCAGGGGCCGGAGGACCTCGAGGAGCTGATCGGCGACATTGGGAACCGGCCGGAGGGTGCCGGGGGGGGCTTTGCCCCCGACGCCTGCGGGCCGGGGCCGCAAAATGACTTCAGCCCCCAGCGCCCTCAAGAACCAGGGCTCGCGGCTTACCATCGCCTCGATATCCAAGGCGATGCCGAGGTCCCAAGGCGTGGGGCGCAGGGCCCGATACAGTTTCAGACCGGCGGCAATCTTCCTGAGCCTGGAGGCGGCATCGTAGGCGGCGAAGGGGATGATGGCATCGACCAGGCCGCTGGGCTCGAACACCTCTCGGGCCCAGCAGCGGCCGTCTCCGGCGATTTCTGCCACCAAGACGATGCGGGCCCGGGGATAAGCCTGCCTCAGGCAGGTCAGGGCCGGGGCCGCCACCAGATTATCGCCCAGCAGGCCCCGCCGGAAGACCAGGATATTTCTCACCGTTCCCACCCTTTCCATGGCAAGCCGCCAGGGCGCGGCGCCTAAAGAATTCCTTCCCTCTGGCCGCCGGCGGCTTACCTGCCCGCCATTTCGCCTGACCATCTTCGCCACCCCAGGCTCCCTCGCCCGACTTTTTTCACCAGTAAGCTTTCGGGGATCACGGCCAGCACCAGGGCGATGAGCAGATTGCGGGTCAGGAACAGGAAGACTGCAAGGAGGCTGTCATGGGGCAGTTTCGCCAGGGGCACCAGCAGCAGCCCGTATAACAGGGTTTCAAACAGGCCGAACCGGCGCAGCCGCTGATCCAGGCACCTGAGAAGGCCACCCACCAAAGTCATGCCGAGAAAGACCCCGAGCCAGGAGAACCGGGAGAACAGATCCCCGATTACCATGGCGGGGCTGGAGCCGCCGCCGCCGGGATCGACTCCCACCCTGGCACTTAAGGCGGCGCTGTCCCGGGGGTCGAAGTGCGGGGTCTGTGGCCGGATGGGATTAGGGAGCAGATAAATGGGCCAGTATTCCAGATCTTCAAACCAGCGGTATGGATACTCCTCAGGGAAGGCCATGACAATCCGGCCCACCACCACGTAATCGGCAAAGCGGAACGCCCAGAGTCTCAGAACCGAGTCGAAGTCCCGTTCCATTAACTTGAAGCTGTCTGCCGCCGCGTTCAGCAGGATGCCGGAGCGTTCATTGAAAGTTAAATCAGGCTTGCCGAGCTTGTAGAAGATGGTGCCCCGGTAATTTTCGATGGTCACCATGGAGACCAGGATGCCGACGATGACCACGGCTAGGTAAGGGTAGAACTTTCTTGAAAAATTTCTTTTAAACCCCAGCAAAGCCACAAACAAAGGGTACACACTGTCACGCAAGGTTTTGTCCCGGCTGCCGGACGGCAAGTAAACCAGGACCGGCAGCAGGACCGCGGTAGTTGCGTAAATCAGGTCTTGCCGGCTGCGGGTAATGAAATATCGGCGCAATTGCAAAAAGATGCCGACACAGGCGACGTATTCGAGATAACCGACATATCCATAGGATAAAGCGGATTCCTCCGACCATTCCAGGGCGCCGGCGGCCAGACCCTGGTAGTAAGTATTGGTCGCCAGTTGCATCAGGGCCAGGGGAATCATCAGAAGAACCAGGCACAAGTTCCGCGCCGCCGGCACCGCCAGGATTTCCTTCTCTGCCCTAGTCGGAACGCTATCGGAGACTCGGGAAGCGGCGCCGGGGGGCCGGAGCAGGTCGGTTAGTTTACTGCCGCAGGCAAGAGCGGCCATGCCCACGGTCACCGCCAGCATGGCCCAGGGGGTGGCTTCCCATAGGTCCATTTTGTTCACGCCCGGTTCTCGGGTGATCAGATTGAGCCAGACTGCGAACGGAAAATACAGGGCATGGAGCAGGGCCCAGATGGACACAAAGGACCAAGCCTGGTAGCGAGCCGCGGCCAGGGGCAGGCCGCAGGCCAGGGCCGCCAACAGGGCCCACCAGGCCAACCCCGGGGTGTTGGGACTGCCGCAGACCGCGTAAACTATGAGGACCCCGGGGAAGACCCAATAAAACTTCAAGGGGCTGAGGTGGTGAATTTTTAAGGAGGGCATTTATCCGCTCTGAATAATGAGATGACGCCTGGCACCGTGAAGTAGGGCGGGGCCGGCGGCTGCCTCAATTCACCCCGCCTTGGCGGTTTTGAGGATCACGGCCGGCGTTGTCCGGCGCTCGCAGCCAGTCTCCCGCCAATTGACCTGGGGCTCGATGACCTCGCGGTTGACCCGGTCACGATAATCAACGGCAATATTCAGCAGCGAGTCCAGGAGCGATTTGGAGAGAAAATGGGGGTTGAGGCCCAGGCTGATCAGCTTGGTGTGCTTGGCGTTGTAATAGTGCTCCTCTTTTTCCACCCGGGGGTTGGGGAGGTGGCTGATTTTCACCTCCAGGCCGAAGCGCCGGCTGGCTTCCTGGACCTTCAGGGCCAGGTCCCGGACGCTGAACTGCTCGGTGAACTGATTCATCACCCGGTATTCCCCCATTTTAGGCGGTTTTAGGGCCGCGAGCTCGATGCACTGCACGGTGTCGCGGATGTCGATGAAGCCCCGGGTCTGGCCCCCTTTGCCGTAGACGGTCAAAGGATGGCCGATGGCCGCCTGGACGCAGAAGCGGTTGAGCACGGTGCCGAAGACGTCGTCATAATCGAAGCGGTTTAAGAGCTGGGGGTGGAGTACGGTCTCGTCGGTGATGGTCCCGTAAACCACCCCCTGGTGCAGGTCCGTGGCCCTGATCCCCCAGATGCGGCAGCAGAACATGATGTTCTGGCTGTCGTGCACCTTGCTCAGGTGATAGAACGACCCCGGCTGCATGGGAAAGGGGAGGAGGTCGCGGCGGCCGTTGTGGTGGATTTCCAGGAACCCTTCTTCAATGTCGATGTTGGGCTGGCCGTATTCTCCCATGGTCCCCAGCTTGATGAGATGGCATTCGGGCACGATCTCCTTGAGGGCGTACAGCAGGTTCAGGGTGCCCACCACGTTGTTCACCTGGGTGAAGACCGCGTGCCCCCGGTCGATCATGGAATAGGGGGCGGCCCGCTGCTCGGCGAAATGGACCACTGCCTCCGGGGCAAAGTCCCGGATGGCGGCGGCCAGAAACTCGAAGTTAGTAATGTCCCCGATGGAGAGGCGCAGGCGGCGCCCCGTGAGGACCTCCCAGGTCCGGACCCGCTCCTGCAGGGTGCGGATGGGGGTGAGGCTCTCGGCCCCCAACTCATAGTCCCACTGGCGCCGGGAAAAATTGTCCACTATCTCCACTTCGTGGCCCCGCCGGGAGAGGTACAGCGCCGTGGGCCAGCCACAATACCCGTCTCCGCCTAAAATCATGATCCTCATGGTTGGCACGCCTCCTTTACTTGCGAGCTAAGATTCCGGTACGGGTGGGCGCCGGCGGCGCCGACCGCGGCAATCCCTGTCAAACCGCCGCTCCGGATGGTATGGAGAATCTCCTGCATGCGGTTTTCGAAGCTGTAGCCGCCGGTTAGACAACGCTGCCGGCCGGCCGCGGCGATCCTTAAGCGCGCCGCCGGGCGGGTGAGGTAGAACTTGGCCTTGTCCGCCAGTTCGGCGCCATCGGCAAAGAACTCCGCCTCCACGCCTTCCCGGAAGAGGTCGGGCAGGTCGCCGGTCCGCTCCGCCAGGAGAAAGCCGCCGCAGGCGGGGATGGCCAGGCAGCGGGTGTTTAAGGTGTCCCGGTTCTGGCGGTTGAGAAAACCAAGGTTGATCTTAAAGGAGCAGATCGCCCGGACAAACTGGGTATCCCACACCGGGCGGCCTTCAATCCGCAGGTTTGGCGGCCTGGATTGCAGCCCGGTCCAGTCATTGCCCCAGACCCTGACCGGCACCCCGGCCCGGACCAGGTGGCAGATCAGGCGGCCCCGCGGCTTCTCATAGGTGCCGATGAAACCCACGCCCCCCCCCAGTTCCTGCCGGTCCCGGCCGCTGACCGGGACGGGGCGGTGCAAGCGCGGCAGATAGCCCCAGTAAAACCGGGACACCCGCCGGGCCCCGGCCTGGAAATATTCCGCCACGCTTACTTGCCGCGGCACCAAGCAGAAGTCATACAGGGGGATACATCTCTTGAACCAGCCCCAACCCCTGGAGGCCGGGACAAAGGGGTTGTCGGGATTGAAGTTCACCACGGTGATCCCGGGATGGCGGGCCTTGATCTTCCTGATGGTGGCGGGATAGATATTGAGGCCCTTGTCGATCCAGACCAAATCGGGGTCCTGGGAGACCGAGAGCGCCGCCAGCTTGCGGTTTATCCCCAGGAGATCCAGGGGGTATTGGAGAATGACGGAGGCCCGGTATAAAAGGCGCAGGGGGTGGAGCCGGCTCCAGGAGTGGCGGCTGTTCACCGCCAGCACCCGGTGGCCCAAGTCCTCCAGGATTTTCCGGCGCTCGGCGGCGATGGCCCCCACATAAGACTCGCCGACATAAAGAATCTTCATAACGCCCCGTTGGCTCTTCAGGTTACCCGGGGTGGCAAGCCAATCAGTTTTTTTACCCCTGAGGCCAGGAATACCCGGGTGAAGACCTGGCTGCCCTTAAAGCCTTCAGCCAGGTTCCAGAGCTTGAGCCCCGCCCGGAGGCACTGCCAGACGGTGAAGCGCACCGTGGAGGCCGCACTATGGCCCCAGGGCGCCGGGCCCGTCTCCCGGGCTTCCGGCTCCTTAAAGCCGCACAGGGCCAGGAGTCGCAGCAGGGCCCTCGGAGTGAAACAGACCTCGTGGGTAAAATCGCCGTAGCGGATGCCGCCGCCGAAAGGACTCTCGCCGTTGGGGGTCTGGAGGATGAGGCGGCCGCCGGGATTGAGGGCCCGGTGGCACAGCTCCAGGAAACGCAGCACCTCGTCCTTGTGGAAGTGTTCGATGATATCCAG
>JBGPBR010000025.1:0-11418 GCA_041481325.1 Desulfobaccia bacterium | reverse complement strand
TGATGGGATACTTCTTGTCTCCCACCTGGAGGCCGCCGGCCTGGTTAACCTGTCCGGCCAGCAATTCCATGGCCTTCTTGCAGGAGTCGCCCACGGTGGGCTTGGAGCCGGTGAGTTCGGCGTTGACCCCGAGGCGAATTTCATCCTGGGCGCCGGGGCCGCAGCCCCAGGCCAAACAAATTCCCGCCAGCAATACTACCAAGGCCCGCTTTTGCCAAATCATGGTTTGCCCCTTTCCGGCACCCGTAATTAGTAGTTGCAGCCCGCGGCTGCTGAACTGCAATCTATCAAAGGCAGCGTCAGGCCGTCAACTGCAAAGAATATGGTCTGCGGCGGCGCGGGGGGGAGTTGCGCTGCGGCCTCAACGCCCGGGTGGCTAACCTCTAAATCCGATACGATTATTAATACCGATTGGGCTCAATCGACTAATTTTCCAAAAACCTTTCCTGGTGGCACCAGCGTCTCGCCGATGCGGCGCCGGCGAATGGTTCATGGACCCCAAGGGTTTCAGCCCCGAAGATGAAAAATCTCCCCAACCCTCCTTTATTAAAGGGGGGTTTAAAAAGTCTCCCTTTGAAAAAAGGGGATTTAGGGGGATTTGGTTTTTCACCGCAAAGCCTGGGGCTACCGATATGGCCATCCGAACCCAACTCAGATTGAGACCTGCCGAAAGTCTGGCGCCGCGGTGGCCGCGTTTTTAATTTTGCAGGTTTTTCCTTTACTTAGACCGTTTGGGGTAGTATAAGCCGGGTAATATTTCTAAGGCTTAGCCCCAAAGGACTGCCTGATGAATGGCAAGACCGGAGAAGAGGCCGTTGAGAAGAAAAAAGCCCGGTTGAAAAGCATCTATCTGTTTTCCGGGGTGGCGGATGCGGACCTGGGGGTCCTGGCCCAAATGGCCCTGGGCAAGACCATCCCCAGGCAGGCCGTCATCTTTTGGGAAGGCAAAGCGGCCCAGGGCTTCTACATCTTGGTGCAGGGCCAGGCCAAGCTGATGAAAAGCTCTCCGGACGGGAAGGAATATATCATCCGGCTGGTGGGGTCCGGGGAGACCTTTGCCGAAGCCGCGGTCTTAGGGGACATCCCCTATCCGGTCACAGCCATTGCGCTCGAAGATTGTCAAACCCTGTTTTTCCCCAAGGGCCCGTTTCTTAAACACCTGGCGGCTTCGCCCACCCTGGCCCGCAATATGTTGGCCACCCTAAGCAAGCTGATGTTTCATCTAACCAAGCAATTGGAAGATCTCTCGCTTAAAGAAGTGTCGGCGCGCCTGGCCCGCTACATCCTGGAAAGATGTGAACAGACCCACGGTAAGATAGAGAAAGGCATGATCTGCGAGTTGCCCACCACCAAAACGCACCTGGCTGCTTACCTCGGAACCATCAGTGAAACATTGTCGCGCACCTTGTCCAAATTTAAGACATTGGGAGTGATTGAAGTCGATAAGGGAAGAATTACCATCCTTGACCCCGCCGCTTTGCAGAACTTGGCCAGAAAATAACTCTTGCAAGTTCATCCGTATATCCGAAAAAGAATAAAGTGATGAATAGATAAAAAATGTTTGTTATGTAAAAAATGCTTGACAACATAAATAATAGTTGAAAATATAATTTACCATTAAGTTTATAAAAATCCCAGCACTGATAGTAGTTAAAAATTCTTTCGAGAGGGAACTTTCTTATGGCAACCGAAGTACTCAAATTAACGGCCCAGATTGTAATTTCTCATGCTTCAATGAGCGAGATCACCCCCAAGGAATTGGTGGAGGAGATTAAAGAAATTTATAGTGTCTTATCCTCGCTGGTAGCCGGAGAAGCACTGCTGGAGGCCGCCCCGGAGGTGCCGGAAAAGGGCAAAGAAGCGGCCGTAGTTAAAAAATCGCCGCTGCCGTTGGATGAAATCGTCAAAGAAAAATACGTCGTATGCCTGGAATGCGGCAGGGAAATGCGCACCCTGAAGGCCCATCTGCGAAAAGCCCATCAACTCAACCCGGCCGAATATTTCCGCCGCTACGGTCTGGACCCCAAGAAATATCCCCTGGTCTGCAAAGAATACTCCGAGCAGCGCCGGAAGTTGGCCAAGGAAAAAGGCCTGGGAGAGCGGGGTTTCCGGCGTAAAGCCTCCACCTGAGCCTTAGGGGGCATTAAGTTAGGGGTAAAGGGGGCCAACCGGCTCCAGACCGAGTTATGCCTGACACCAGGGTATTGAAAGGGACCGGCACGGTCCCTTTTCCTTTCAGGGTCCTTGAGTTTTACCGCAAGGGGGGTTAAATTAAGCCATTATGCGCTTGAGTCTCAACTGGTTGACAGAATTTGTGGACCTCACGGTGACCGGCCCCGAGCTGGCAGAGCGGCTCACCATGTCCGGCCTGGAAGTGGAGGCCGTGGAGGCAGTGACCCCGGACTTTGCCGGGGTGGTGGTGGCCCGGGTGACGGGGGTGGAGCCGCACCCCAATGCCGAGCGCTTGCGGCTGGCCGAAGTGGACGACGGCAGCCGCACCTGCCTGGTGGTCTGCGGCGCCCCCAACGTGCGGGCCGACCGTCTCTATGCCTTCGCCCCGCCGGGAGCCGCGCTCGCCGGCGGCCGCCGCCTCGAACCCACGAAAATCAGGGGGGTGGTCTCCCAGGGGATGCTGCTGGCGGAAGACGAGCTGGGGCTATCCCCGGACCACGAAGGCCTCATGGAGATCCCCCAGAACCTCCCCTTGGGCCAGGACCTGGCCGCGGCCCTGAACCTTAAGGACACGGTCCTGACGGTGGCCGTCACCGCCAACCGGGCCGACTGCCTGAGCATCCTGGGCCTGGCCCGGGAGGTGGCGGCCCTGCTGAACCAGCCCCTGGGCCACCCGGAGGTGCAGGTGGCGCCGTCCACGGGCGCGGAACTCGAGGCCAGGGTGAGCATCCTGGACCCGGTGCACTGTCCCCGGTACGCCGCCCGCCTCCTCAGCGGTCTCACGGTGCAGCCGTCGCCCTTCTGGCTGCGCCGCCGCCTGCAGCTGGCGGGCCTGCGCCCCATCAACAACCTGGTGGACGTCACCAATTACGTGCTCTTAGAGTTCGGCCAGCCGCTGCACGCCTTTGATTTCGACCGGCTGCGCGGCGGCGAGATCGTGGTGCGCCTGCCCTTGCCCGGGGAACGCGCCTTCGTCACCCTGGACGGCCAGGAACGGGAGCTTACCCCGGAGACCCTGCTCATCTGCGATGCGGCCCGGCCGGTGGCCTTGGCCGGCGTCATGGGGGGCCTGGACTCCGAGGTCACCGCCGCCACCCGGCGGGTGCTCATCGAGAGCGCCTACTTCAACCCCCGCTCCGTCCGGCGCACCGCCAAGCGCCTGGGCCTGAGCACCGAGGCTTCGTACCGCTTCGAGCGCGGGGTGGACCCCGGGGCCGTGACCCAGGCCCTGGAGCGGGCCACCCAACTGATGCTGGAGGTGGGTGGAGGCGCAGCCCCGGGGGCCCGCCTGGACGTCTACCCGGCGCCCCTGCAACACCCCCGCCTGAGCCTCAGGGTCTCCCGGGCCAATCAGGTTCTGGGCGCCGGCTTTTCCCGGGATGAGATGGCGGCGCTGCTCCGCCGGCTCCATCTGCCGGTGCTGTCCGTGGATGCCGACCACCTGGTCCTCCAGGTGCCCTCCTTTAGGGGGGACCTGGAGCGGGAAGAGGACCTCATCGAGGAGATCGCCCGGCTGGCCGGCTACGACGCCATCCCGGTGACCTTGCCCCGGGGAGAGTTGTCCACCCCGCGGCCGAGCCTGGAGGTGGAGCTGCGGCGCCGGGCCCGGCAAGCGCTCCTGGGGCTGGGTTTCTTCGAGGCCGTTACCTACTCCTTCCAGTCCCAGCGACTGGAGGCCGCGGTGCCGGCGGCGGGGCCTCCCAGGGCCCTGCGCCTGGCCAACCCCCTGAGCGAGGAGCAGGCGGTGATGCGCACCTCGCTGCTCCCGGGACTGCTGGAGACCCTGCGCCGCAATACCTTGAAACAGGTTCTGGACGTGCGCCTTTTTGAACTCTCGAAGATCTTTATCCCGGAGCCCGGCGCCGACCTGCCCCGGGAAGAACCCCGGCTGAGCGGGCTGATATACGGGGCCCGGGAGGAGGTTGCCTGGAACACCTGCCGGGAGAAGGTGGATTTCTTCGACCTCAAGGGCGCGGTGGAGACCCTGCTGGACGGCCTGCTGATCCCGGAGGTGAACTTCAGGGCCCAAGACCTGCCTTATTATCTGCGGTACGGCGCCCGGGTTTATTCCCGGGACCTGGAGCTGGGCGTCCTGGGGGAGCTCGTCCCCGAGGTGGGGGAGCAACTGGACCTGGAAGGCGGGATTTTCGGGTTCGACCTGGATTTCAGCGCCCTGGTCCGGACCGCGGCGCCGCCGCTCTTCGCCCCCCTGCCCCGCTATCCGGCGGTTTACCGGGACCTGGCCCTGGTGGCCCCGGCGGCGGTGTCCGCCTCCCAGTTAACCCAGGCCCTGTACCGCCACGGCCGGCCCTGGCTGGAGGAGGCCCGCCTCTTCGACGTCTACACCGGCGACCCCATCCCGCCGGGAAAAAGAAGCCTGGCCTTTCGCCTCTCCTACCGGGACCCGGAGCGGACCCTGACGGACGAGGAGATTAACCCGCACCATGAGGCGCTGGTGGCGGCGTTGAGCCGGGAACTGGGAGCGGAGTTGCGCTAGGGTTATGTCCCAGAAATATCTTGGGTAAATGATCCATCTTTTTCCCTCCCCCTGGAGGGGGGAGGGTCAGGGTGGGGGTGGATACTTTTCTATTTATTACCGCCTCTTATCACCCTGCCCCAACCGCCTCCCCTCAAGGGAGGGGGAGTTTTGGAATCCCGGATTTATGAAAGGTGCTGGCGGGACAGCACCCTAATACGCGGCTGCGAAAATCCGCCTAAGTAATCTTGAGGCCCCTCAAAAGAGGGAATGCATTAAGTCCCCCTTTTAGAAAAGGGGGGACTAAGAGCAGCCGCAACAACATTTGCGAGCTTATGCAATGGCGTGCTAAGGACCGGGGTGGAAGAGGAATTCCCTCGCAAGCCGTTTTATACCATCGGGGAAGTGAGCCGCATCACCGGGGTGAAACCTCACGTGCTGCGGTATTGGGAGAGCCAGGGTAAGCTTATCCGGCCCCACCGGCGGCGCTCCCGGCACCGCCTCTACCGCCTTGAGGACCTCCAACTCATCTTCGAAATCAAACGTTTGCGGGACGAAGAGAAGCTGACCCTGGCGGCCATGCGCCGGAAGCTCCATCCCAGGGCCGCCCCGCTTCCGGCGAACTTCTTCCCCACTTCTGCCGGCCACCAGTTGGTGGAGTTGCTGCGTGACCTCAAGGCAGAGCTGCAAGCCCTGAAGGACCTGCTGGAATAAGAAACCCATGAGACCACCGGGGTTTGATCTGAGACCCCCAGGTCCCTCCAGTCGTTTGTCCAAATAAAGCAAACAAGATCACAATATTTTCCTGGAATATGGCCATCTTGAAATACACGCTTATTTTTTAACCAAATAGGCCAGAGGGTTGCCGGAAGCCCGCCGCGGGCATTTTCAAGCGAGCATCCACCAAATTTCTGGTGACCCAGAATTTTTTTCTTTCATCTTTGCCTTAAGTCAAGGCGTCGGCCCTTCAGAGAGATTAAGTTTAAGCCATCACCGCCGGTGCCAACCTGGTAAGGCGGATACCAGCACTCAGAAATCAAATGCCATAGGGAGGAAGGATTATGTTTTGTTACCAGTGTGAGCAAACTGCCAAGGGTGAGGGCTGCACCGTACGGGGGGTTTGCGGCAAAGACCCGGAAGTGGCGGCGCTTCAGGACCTGTTGATTTATAGTCTCCAGGGGTTGGCCCAGGTAGCGGTGGCGGGGCGCCAGGTGGGCGTCAGCGACCGGGAAGTCAACGTCTTTACCTGTGAGGCTTGCTTTTCCACCCTGACCAACGTGGACTTCGACCCCCCGCGGTTTGTGGCGCTGATCAACCGCAGCGTGGAACTCAGGAAGCGGCTGGCCGAAAAGGTTAAGGCCGCGGGCGGCAAAGCGGACTTCGGCGAAGGCCCGGCCACTTTTCAACCCGCCGCCACCGCCGCGGCCCTGGTGGAGCAGGGCGACAAGGTGGGGTTGAAGTCCTATCCCGCCGCGGACCCCGACATCCTTTCCCTGAAACACGTCCTGCTGTTCGGCATCAAGGGCGTGTCCGCCTATGCCGACCACGCCCAAATCCTGGGACAGGAAGACGACAAGGTCTATGCCTTCATCCACGAAGGCCTGGCCGCCACCGCCAGTAAAGACCTGGGGCTTAACGACCTTTTGGGGTTGGTCCTGAAGTGCGGCGAAATCAACCTCAGGACCATGGAGCTGCTGGACGCGGCCAACACCGGCCGTTATGGCCATCCGGTCCCCACCAAGGTGCCGTTGGGGCACAAGAAAGGCAAAGCCCTCCTGGTGTCCGGGCACGACCTCCTGGATCTGGAAGAGATCCTGAAGCAGAGCGAAGGCAAGGGCATTAAGGTCTACACCCACGGGGAGATGCTGCCCACCCACGGCTATCCGGGCCTGAAAAAGTATGCCCATTTCTACGGCCACTTCGGCACCGCCTGGCAGAACCAGGCCAAGGAGTTCGCCCAGTTCCCCGGGGCCATCGTCATGACCACCAACTGCATCCAGCGGCCCCAGGAGACGTATGCCCCCAACCTGTTCACCTGCGGGCTGGTGGGCTGGCCGGGGATCAGTCACCTCAAGGACCGCAACTTCAAGCCGGCCATTGACAAGGCCCTGGCCCTGCCGGGGTTTGCCGAAGACACCAACGGCAAATATGTGAACAGCGGCTTCGCCCGGAACACGGTGATGTCGGTGGCGGGCCAGGTCATCGAGGCCGTCAAAAACAAACAGATCCGCCACTTCTTCCTGGTGGGGGGCTGCGACGGCGCCAAGCCCACCCGCAACTATTACACCGAATTCGTGGAGAAGGTGCCCAAGGACTGCATTGTCCTGACCCTCGCCTGCGGCAAGTTCCGCTTCTTCGACAAGGAACTGGGCGACATCGGCGGCATTCCGCGCCTTTTGGACATCGGCCAGTGCAACGACGCCTACTCCGCGGTGCAGATTGCGCTGGCCCTGGCCAACGCCTTCGGGGTGGGGGTCAACGACCTGCCGTTGTCCATCATCTGTTCCTGGTACGAGCAAAAGGCGGTGGCCATCTTGCTGACCCTGCTCTCCCTGGGGATCAAGAACATCCGCCTGGGGCCGTCGCTCCCGGCCTTTGTCTCGCCCAACGTCCTGGACGTCCTGGTGAAGAACTTCGACATCAAACCCATCGCCACGCCGGATGAGGACCTGAAGGCCATCCTGGGGTAAGAACAGGTCAAGAAGGGTTTCTTTGCGGGGCGCAGCCGGCAAGGGTGCGCCCCTTTTTGGTGATAGTCATGAGGTTGTTTATGGATTTGTCACCCGAAACCATAAAAATTAACCTGTAGAGGGGCGGTTTTAAACCCACCCCTCCACCATTCACCCGGAAAGCATGAAAAAGACCGGTTGGGGCGAGGTTACCCGCCCCTATGGCGCAGGCTGAAGCCTGCGGCTACCAAAGACAGCTTGTGGATGGCAACTCGATATAAGCCAGGGGCCACCGGGCCTCTCCTGCGAAAAATTTTGCCCTGCCCTCCAAAATAATCTAAAATCCTTAGCATGGTGGTCTGACGCAATATTCCTTTGATTTGATTGAGGCGAGAGGACATGGACAATTTCTACCGCCGCGTCAGTTTGATCTTCACCGCCGGCAGTTTCGGCGGCTTCGCCAAAGCCGTGGTCGCCTGGTTCTTCGGCGCCGCGGGCCTCAATGCCCTGCTGGGCTACCAAATGGCTCCGGCCTTGACCCCGGCCTGGATTTACCAGCACATGGTCTGGGGCAGCCTCTGGGCCTTGCTGTTTTTGCTGCCCCTGGGCGGGTCCTATTATCTCCGGGGGGCGATCTATAGCCTGGGTCAGACCCTGGTGCAGTTGCTGATTATTTTTCCCCGGATGCAAAAAGGCCTGCTGGGGCTGGAACTGGGAGCCATGGCCCCGGTGCTGGTCTGTTTTTTCGGCCTGGTTTGGGGGGTGGCCGCCGGGCTGTGGTTGCAGGTCGCCAGGGAGAGTGACCAGGCCTGAAATACCACCCTGCCAAGTTCTTCCTTTGAGGTCAGTTCCCGGTGGTGCCCCGCAGTTAAACGGCGGGGGGCCGTTGGCGCCCTACTTGGGATAAGGTGATTTAACCGGAGGAGAAAAGCATGCCCGGAACATCCAACTCGGTGAGGCGGTGGCCAAGGGTGGTGCTGGGAATGGCGCTAGTGATGTGGTGCGGGGCCGGGGCGGTCCTGGCCGAGGTCGTCAATTTCAAAGAGCTGCTGCCGTTTGTGGACCTGAAACTCCCGGGCTGGCAGCCGGACGGGAAACCCGGCGGCACCACCATGAAACAGGGGAACATGAGCATCAGTGAAGCCCGAGCCACCTACCGGTCCGGCGACAAGACCCTGGAGCTCGTGGTCATGGACTTCTGGGGGAAAAGCATCCCTTTTCTGGCCATGGGGCAGCATCTGGAAATGGAAACCAATGACGAGCAGGTGCGCACCACCACGGTGCAAGATTTCAAGGCCTTGGAGACCTTCCGGAAACAGGACCGGCAGGGGGAGTTGAACATCAGCGTGGCGGATCGGTTTTGGGTGAAACTCGACGGGGACGGCATCGACTCCCCGGAAGTGCTGAAGACCGTGGCCCAGCAGATGGACCTGAAAAAGCTGGCGGGTATGGCCAAGTGATAGGTGAGGTTATCAGGAGCGGTATCTTTAAGGGACGGTATTTCCCCGGGCACCGCCTCTTATCGGGACAAAATGGTGTTACGCACCCTTGAACTTTGGGGAACGCCGGCCCAGCGCGGCAAAAGGCACGGGGAAAGTCTGGCGGCGGAAATCCGCCAGATGCGGCGGGAGATCCTGACGTACCTTTCCCGGCTGAGTTTTTATGCCGGGGCCGTCCCTTTTTTCCTCCTGCTCCAGCTCCTGGCCCGGCGTTTCTGGCCCTTCATTCCTCCCCGGATCAAACAGGAGATGATCGCCGCGGCCAGGGGGGCCCAGGTGGGGCTGGGGACTCTGCTCCTGATCAACGTGGCCGACGATCTGGCCAACAACACTCCCCGCTGTTCAGCCCTGGCGGTGGGGGAAGCCCGCACCGGCGGCCCATACTTCATGGGCCGCAACCTGGATTATCCGGTGTTCACCGATGCCCTGACCCGCCTCCAGACCTTGTTCATCATGGAAGGGACGGAGGGCCAGCCCCTGGCCTCCCTGGCCTGGCCCGGGTATCTGGGGGTATGCACCGGCATCAATCGCGCCGGCGTGGCCCTGGCGCAGCTCTCGTCCATGAGCCGGGACCGCACCCTGAAGGGCATCCCCGCGGCCATGCGCTTCCGGCGGGCCCTGGAAACCTCGGCCACGGCCCGGGAGGCGGCCGCCCAGGTCATGAAGCTCCCGGGGACCATCGGCAACAACCTGATGCTGTGCGACCCTGAGGAGGCCCTGGTGCTGGAACTGTCGGCGCGGCAAGGGGCGGTGCGCTACCCCCGGGCCGGACTGCTTACCGCCACCAATCATTATCAAAGCCCGTCCATGTGTTCCCTGAAGGGCCGGTTCCCGCCCCGGCCGCCTTTTTCGGTGTTGTCCTCCTACCATTTCACCGAAGCCTACAGCCAGGCCCGGAATGAGCGTCTCCAGCTTTTGGCCTCCGGGACCAAACTGGGGCCCGACGATCTCCAGGCCATCCTGGCCGACCCCAAAGTGGCCAACGCCGGCACCACGGTGTGCGCCGTCTTCGCGCCCGCGGGGCGCCGGCTCTGGGTGGCCCAGGGCTCCACCCCGCCGGTAAACCAGGGCCTCTTCCAGGAAATCCAACCCTGGCCGTAACAACCTGAAACCCGGCCGGGGCGGCGCCGGGTCCGAATCCCTCCTGGCGGCTGCGGTTCTCGGGGGGAATCTTGACCCGGTAGCGATTTGCGGTGAAAAAGCTGCTCGGGAGCCGCAGGCTTTTATCTGAAAATAACCGGTAGGGCGGGCCTCCGGGCCCGTCATGCCTAAATTTTCAGCAATCGTCTAGGAAAAGTTGGCCAAGAACAGACGATTGACTGAAAATCGCGCTGACCGGGATCTATCCTGACCTCCGGACTTGCCTTGACAAGGGGCCGGAATTTGATAAAATTTAAGGTGCGGGCGATTAGCTCAGGTGGATAGAGCGTTGGTCTCCGGAACCAAAGGCCGGGCGTTCGAGTCGCCCATCGCCCGCCAAAGAATTTCAATAAGTTAAGGCCCAAATGAGGGCCTTTTCTTTTCACCGTTAAATCAGTTCCCCACACTATTCCCCACAGGGTGTTCCTAAATGGGGGCAAACGGGGTCAGGATGTTCTTGGAGCTATCCGGCATTGCGCCAGGGGCCAGCCTGGGCCCCGTTGGTTATGCGGGGGCCATGCCTTGATTGGAGCCCATTATGCCTTAACTGATTGCCCCGCCCCCGCGTCCGCCATGCACCAACTGCTCGTCGCGGTCCCCCCACCGGCGCCGCCACCAGCCTGAAGGATTTCCGGCCCGCAACCCGAAACCCGGGGACCGGCAAGTACCCCCCCTGTCATTTCGAGGGTGGCACGGAGATTTTTCTCAAAAATCTTTTCATACCGGATTTAGAGGGGAAGAACTCCCCGGGGAGCCAGATAGTGAGTTCATCCCACCATTAAAAAAAGCTTGACCTCAGACCCGATCGGGATGACACCGCCCCTCCTACTTATGGGACCCGCCCCAAAATTTTCAAGATCAAAATGTAGCCGACCCTGGATCTGAAAAAACTGACCATCCTACCTCTTAACCCACCCCTAAAAAGCGTGGTACGGTTCGATAAGGGGATTTCACCAATCTCTGAAAGAACGATATGAGAGGAATATCAAGGCGATTTATTGGCTCAGGAATCTGCAGATATATAGCAGATAGCATTATTTCGTCTTGAACTCAGATCAATTTTTTCTGCAAAAAATACCCCAGGGTCAACCAGAGGCCTAAGTTCATGAGAATTTAGCCTACCGAGCATGATAAAAACGACCCGAGACCCTGGGCGCTTTCCATAATATTCTTAATCCGGAAATCAGGTTTTCCCTCCCCATAAATCAGGACTTTTACTGATTGCTTTTATTCCCCTGAGTATTAAATTGAAGGCGAATTTAGGATGATTTACCGAATTAGGATGATTTACCGAATAAGGAGTAGGGGATGGGACACCGAATCGTCATTAGATCGGGGGCCTTGGTGCCTGTTTAGGCCCCTCTCCCGGGCTCTTGCCTGGCCTTGGCAGCCGTCTCGGCTCGCCAAACCAGCCGTCGGAGGGCAGTTTTGACCCATGACCCCTTTCACCCGAAGGTTCACC
>JBGPBR010000024.1:0-11481 GCA_041481325.1 Desulfobaccia bacterium | reverse complement strand
TGCCTTTACCAACTTCCTTGGTGGTGAAAAAGGGCTCGAAGATGTGGGACCTGGTGGCCTCGTCCATGCCGTAGCCGGTGTCGCTCACCGACAGCAGCACATAGGCTCCCGGCTGCACCTGGGCGTGGACCGCGGTATAGGCCGCATCCAGGTCCTCGTTGGCGGTCTTGATGGCCAGCTTGCCTCCCTGGGGCATGGCATCCCGGGCGTTGATGGTGAGATTCAGGATGACTTGCTCGATCTGTCCGGGGTCGGCCATCACTCGGCCCAGACCCGGACTGGGAGCGATGGCCAGTTCGATGTCCTCGCCGATGACCCGTTTCAGCATCTTGCTGAGATTTTCCACCACCAGGTTCAGGTCCAGGGACTTGGGCTGCAGCACCTGCCGCCGGCTGAAGGCGAGCAGCTGCCGGGTGAGCAGGGCGGCGCGCTCCCCGGCCTTTCTGATTTCGGCCACGTCCTGGGCGGTGGGGTCCTCGGCCGGGAGCCCGGCCAACACCAGCTCGCAATACCCTAAGATGGCGGTGAGGAGGTTGTTGAAGTCGTGGGCCAGTCCTCCGGCCAGACGCCCCACCACTTCCATTTTCTGGGACTGCCGCAACTGTTCTTCCAGCTTGCGGCGCATGGTGAGGTCCCGGGTGATCCCCAGGATTCCCGCGGGCCGGCCCTGGGCGTCCCGGAGAAACGAGGCCTTTACCTCAGTCCAGACCGTGGAGCCATCCCGGCGGAATAGTTCCATTTCCACCATCATAGATCTGGAGGGGTTGGGGTTCGCCGCCTCCAGGGCCAACTCTTTCCACAGCTTTTGGCGGACCTGGGCCAAGGCGGCCGGACGCAATATCTGCTCCAATTCCAATGACTTGTATTCATTAAGGTCAATGCCGGTCAATAACTTGAGGGAGGGGCTGACATAGGTGAGTTTGAGGTTCAGGTCCATGGTCCAGATGACGTCGGTGACGTTTTCGGCCAGCAGGCGGTAACGTTTTTCGCTCTCTTTCAGAGCTTCCTGAGCCCGGTGCCGTTCGGTGCCGTCCTGGATGGTGCCCAGCATGCGGGCCGCCCGGCCGCTCCCGTCCAGGTAGACTTTCCCCTGGGCGTAGACAAACCTTTCGGAGCCGTCGGGCCGCCGGATGCCGTGGCCGATGGCGTAAGGCTTATGGTGGCGCAGGGTCTTGCCCAAGGCGGCCTTCACCAGTTCCCGGTCCTCGGGGTGGACGGTTTTTAAGAATGCCTTGAAGGTGGCGGGAATCTGCCCGGGGGCAGACCCCAGTATGCGGTAGACCTCATCGGACCAAAAGGATTCGCCGGTGACGAGGTTCCATTCCCAGTTTCCCAGGTGGGCCAGGCGCTGGGCCTCGGCCAGGCTGGCCTGGCTCTTTCGGAGGTTTTCCTCGGAGCGCCGGCGTACCGTGATGTCAAAGAACACCCCGCTGATATAATCCACCCGGCCGCGGTCGTCGTAGATTATCCGGGCCCGGGCCTGGATCCAGATTATGTTGCCATCCGCCCGCCGGACACGGTATTCCCGGACATATTTCCCGTCTTTCTTCAGGGCCCGCTGGAACACCTCCGCGGCGCCCCGGAGGTCTTCCGGCAGGATGAGGTCGCACCACTTCAGCCTGCGGGTATCGAAATCCTCCTTGCGGTACCCGGTCAATTCTTCAATCTTGTCATCCACCAAGTCAATGCTCCAATCCATGTAGCCTTTAAAGGTTACGGCCGGGATGCTGCTCACCAGCAAACGGTAGCGGGTTTCGCTTTCCAGCAGGGCCTCTTCCGCCTGCTGGCGCTGGGTGATGTCCCGGGCGAATATGATGACTCCGGTGGCCTTGTCCCTGACCTCGTCAAATAAAGGATAAGAGTAAATCTCCAGCCGGCCCACCGGCGCCCCTTCCCGCCCTATCTTCGGCATTATCATGCTGGCTGCTTCCCCCGTTTCCAGGGCCAGGCGGCAGGGACAGGCCTCGCAGGGGTGGCTGCGCCCCATGATGGCCTCATAGCATTTTTTCCCCACCAAGGGCATGGCGTGCGCGTACCATTGCGCCATGACGGGGTTTGCCCGGATGATGTTGTCTTCGAGGTCCTTGAGGAACAGGGCTTCCTGGATGCTGTCGAGCACGTTGTCCAGCAGGCGCTGGCCTTCCCACCGGGCTTCTTTGGCCCGGCGGCGCCAGGAAAAAAATTTCCAGAGGAGAAAGATGGAGCAAGTGGTGATGGCCAGGTGAAAAAGGCGCGCCGCCAACTCCTGGGAGGGGAGATGAAAGATGAGAATATCCAATAATGGGAGTTGCGGATTGAGAAACTGGTAAGAGAGGGCGTCCACGGTCCAGGCTGTCAGGGCGACAAGGAGCGCCCAATAGATCGGGTGGGGTCCGCTTCTGGTCATGATCTCAGTTTCCGCACCGGGCCCGTAAGCCCAAGGGCGCTTGCCGGTCTCCTTCCTGCCCGCTTATGCCCTTTGTCGGACGACCGCCAAGTTTACATTAAATAAGGGCCGGCTGACCGGCGGCGGGGTTAGCAAAACAGGAGGCGGGAAATTGGCAGAGAAATCTCTGGCGGGAAATTACGTCCATAAGGCGGGGTGATGCAACCGTGGCCAAGAAGCAAATGGCTGGTCAGACCACGGTAATCTCCCGGGGGCTTTGGGTGAGCCACTCCACCCCCTCCGGGGTGATGCAGCCGGTGTCTTCCTGACCCACCATGCCGAGGCCGGGCAGGAAGAATTTGGGCTCGAAGGCCAGGACCACCCCCGCCTCCAGGGGGTAGGGGAAGCGGGCGGAGATGAGGGGAAACTCATCCAGCTCGAGGCCCACCCCGTGGCCCAGGAAGCTCACCCGCTCCGGCCCCGGCCCCATGAAAATCTCGGCCAGGCCCCGGGCCTTGACGAGGTCCCAGAGGCGGTGAAAGAGCTTCCAGGGCATCACCCCGGGCCGGGCCTCTTCCTCAAAGACGCGGTAGAGTTCCTGCACCACCCTCCAGGCCTCCCAGGCCGGCTCCGGCAGGGACCCCAGGGCGTACATGCGGGTCATGTCCACCACGTAGCCGTTTAAGCAGGCGGCCAAGTCGACGCTGACGGGCTCGCCCGGCGCCAGGCGCTTCCGGGACGGCCCCTGGGGAAAGGCGTGGCTGAAGCCGGGGCCGCCGCTGGGGGTGTCCACGTAGGCCGGGATCAGGCCCGAGGTCCCGGACAATACGTGGCCGTAATGGAGCTCCAGGTCCCAATTGCGCACCCGCACCAGGCCCTGGTGCCCCAGGACCCGCAGGCGGTACTCCAGGGCGGCGGAGAGCTCCAGCTCGGTGCCCCCGGGCTTAAGGAGCCCGGGCACGGCGCGGTGGACCTCGTCCAGGATGCGGGCGGCCCGGCGCAGCTGCTCAATCTCATACGGGCTCTTGACCATGCGCTGGCGCCGGATGAGGGGGGAGAGGTCCTGGAGGGGACGCCCGGTAAAGAGCTGCTGGAGCCTCTGGAAAAACAGGGTGGGCATGACGTCCAGCTCCAGGCCCATGGGGCCCTGGGAGGCCAGCCCCCTTTGCGCCAGCAGGCCCGGCAGCTCCTTCAGGTCCCGGTAAAAGGCCAGGGGCCACGGCACCTCGGCCTCCTGGAGGCGGGACTGGGGTCGGCGCACCAGCAGCACCGGTTCCTGGGCCGGAGCCACGGCCAGGAAGCCGTCCGCCAGGACCCCGGTGTAATAAAACAGGTCCGCGCCCTGGCGGATGAGGGCGAGACTCAGACCCTCCCGGACCAGGTTTTCCTTGAGGGTGGCCACCCGGGCCTTGATTTCCACGGCCGGTGTCGGCTCCATCATTCTTCTCCCCGGTATAAGATGAGTTCCAATTCCTTGGGGCCCTGGGCTCCCAGGACCAGGACCTTTTCGATGTCCGCGGTGCGGCTGGGCCCCGTGAGCAGGGTAACCATCCCCGGGGGCTGCCGCCGGACCAGCTCCAGGGCCTGGGCCAGGCTGAGTCCCTGCCGGTCCCGGGGAACCAGGACCAGCTGTTTGCGGACCTGTAAGGCGAAGTCGGGGTGGGGGCCCCGGCCGGAGGGAATGAGCACGCTCCCCGTCTCCGGCACCGCCCCCAGGGCCACCAGGACCGCGGTGGCCCTGGGGTCAGGGGCGTCCTCGCCGGCAAAGGAGAAATTCGCCCCCAAGGCCGCCAGCTCCGGGGCCAGCCGCCGCAGCCAGGGATGGTCTTCCAGGACTAAGGGCTTCCCGGACGCGGCCAACCGTCGGGCCAGGGCCCGGGGCCCCCGGGCCTCATGCACCGCCCCGCCCAATTCTTGCACCCGGCGGGCCAGGAGCGCCGCCCCGGCGAGCCGGCGGCTCTTGAGGGCGGATTTGGGGTCCGGCTCTTCCCGGAGGCCAGCGCCGGCGGCCACCGGGTCCGGGCCGGGGGGCGCCCCGCCCGGCGGCGTAATCACCTCACCGCCCCGGGCCTGGTGGAAGCTTTGGGAGGGCAGCGCCACCCCAGATGAACGGACCCAGGGCCGGGCCAGCAGCCGGAGGCCCGGCGCCAGGCTTCGGTAGAGGCGCGGCCGGGCCAGCCCCAGCCCCGCCAGGCCCGAGAGGGCCCGGAGGCGGCGGAACCGCGGGCTTATCCGGCGCAGGGCCAGGATCTTTTCCGGCAGCCGGATCAGCACCGGGCAGACTTCCTGGCAGGCGCCGCACTGGGTGCAGAGATTCGAGAGGTCTCCCCGGGGCGCCAGAAAGGGCGCCAGGAGGATGCCGATGGCCCCGGGATAGACCCGCCCGTAGAGGTGGGCGGCCCCCAGTTGGAAGATGGGGCAGACGTTGAGGCAGGCGCCGCAGCGCAGGCAGTGCAGGGCTTCACGCAGTTCCGGGTCCGCGGCCAGCTCCCGGCGGCCGTTGTCCAGGAGCACCAGGTAAAAGGCCTGGTCGGCCTTGCGGCCCCGGAGGAAATGCACCAGGGAAGTGAGGCGCTGGCCGGTGGCGCTGGCCGGCAGCAGGCGCAGCAAGACCTCCACGTCGGCCAGGGAGGGGATAACCTTCTCCAGCCCCATGAGGGCCAGATGCACCCCGGGGAGTGAGGCCGTGAGGCGCAGGTTGCTTTCGTTTTCCAGGAGCACCAGGGTGCCGTCCGGGGCGGCGAAATTGACCCCGGTGATCCCCAGTTGGGCGCCCCGGTAGCGGGGTTCAAGATACGCCGCGGCCTGGCGGCTCAGGGCTTCGGGGTCAGTCCCGGGAGAGTCCCCCAGGCGCGCCGCAAACAGGCGGGCGATCTGGCTGCGGTTCAGGTGCAGGGCCGGGGCGGTGAGATGGGCCGGGGGGTGCCCGGCCAACTGCACGATGAACTCCCCCAGGTCGGTCTCCAGGACCTCGAGGCCGGCGGCGGCCAGGGCCGGGTTGAGCTCGATCTCCTCGGTGGTCATGGACTTGGACTTGACCACCGCGGTCACCCCGTGGCGGCGGGCCACTTCCAGGATGAGGCTGCGGGCCTGGGCCGCGTCCCGGGCCCGGAGGACCACACCGCCCCAAGCCGTTACCGACTCTTCCAAGTCACGGAGCAACTCGTCCAGCCGGGCCAGGGCCCCGGCCTTGAGCTCCCGGCCCTGGCGGCGCCATTCTTCCCAATGGGGGTATTCTTGGAGGCGCTGGTCCCGGGCGGCCAGGGCCCGGTGGGTGGCGGCGCGAATAACCGCAGGGAGCCCCAGCCTCCCGGAGGCAGGGGACCGGGCCCCCCCCGTGAGGTCCGGTCTCTGGGGATCAGGCCCGCTTATCGTTTATACTCCTTGACGTAGGTCTCAAACGCGGACATCCATTCAGGGAAATGCAGGTTCTCGGGGCTCTCGGTGGCAATCCTGAGGAATTCGGTGCCATTTTCCTGGACCCAGGGATGCCTGGCAAAATCGTTGATGCTTTTCTCCATGAGCCCCTTGAAATCCACCGGCAGATTGGGGTCGGAGGCCAGCTGGCTTTGCAGGTAACCGGCCATCATCTGGAGGGAAATGAGCTTCTTGTCCACCCCGTAGTGGCGCAGGGTATCCTTGATGTCGTCCTTTACCCGTTCGGCGGCAATTTCCCGGAGAAACCGGATTGGATTGGCTCCGCTGAACAGCGAAGACCAGGCGTATCTTGAATAATAGAATCTTTTCCCGTGGCGCCAGACGTCGTGCATGAGTTCAGGTCTTTCCGGCTCCCGGGTAATTGCGGCCAGGGCATCCCGGTAAGGCCGCTCCATCCTGGCTTGGATCAGGTACCAGAACATGGAGAGGTTGACGATGAACATGCCGAAAATACTGATGCTCCTGAGGGTCGGCTGGACGGTGCTGGACCAGATAAACATGAAGTAGAAGAAAATCAGGACCACGATGACGGTGCGCACCAATCTGATGCCCGAGACCACTAGGCGCGGGTCCCGGCGGTGCGTGAAGGAGGCAATCAGGAGGGCAATCAGGATTACTATTTCAAAATAGGCACTGCCGAATAAGTCGAGAATAAATTGGAACATTTTATCTCCCTTCGCTGAGGCCAGTTACAGATGGCGTCCGGTGCCAGGCGGCCCGCTGGGGTTTTTTATTTATAAATATGACCGCGGCTTGCCTATTTCAAGGCAACTCGAAGATTTTGATCTTGGCCCGTTTGCGCTCGCCATCCAGCCAGGAAGCGAAGATCACCTGGCGTTTCTGCTCCAGGAACCCTTCCCGGAGCTTGTCCGCCTCCTTCTGGATTTCGGCCTGGTCCGGAGTTTTCCGGGCTTTGAAGGCGAAGATATAATAGCTGTCCTTCAGGGGCAGGGGCCGGGACGGGTAGGGCTGCTGCCCGGAAAGCTGGAACGCGGCCGCGGTGACCTGCTCTTCGCTGGGATGCCCCAGAAAACCCTGGAAGCGGGTAAAGTAGCCGCTGTCCTTGACGCTCAGGCCGGCCTGGGCCGCCACCTGGGCCAGGGGCTTGCCCTGGCGGATTTGCTCCAGCAGGCCGGCGGCCTCCTTTTCCGCCAGGCTCTTGGCCAGGCTTTTCTTCAGGGCCTGGCGCACCTGGTCTTTAATTTGTTCCAGGGGCGGGACGTTCTCGGGCCGGTGCTCCACCCCCTTCAGGACCGCGAAGCCGTCGGGCAGCTCCACCACCTTGCTCAGCCCTTTGGGCTTCAAATCCAGGGCCGCGAGGTTGAAATTGGGGAGCACCCCCAGGCCGGGGACCGCGTCCTGCCGGGCCAGAAGAGGCGTCTCTTGGGGGGTCAGGCCGTATTTCCCGGCAGCTTCGGGAGACTCCGACTTGGACCATTCTTCCCGGGCCTGTTGGGCCGCCTCCCGGGCCATGATCTTGGCGCGGTCCGCTTTCAGGAGTTTTTCCACCTGGGCCTCGGCGTCCGGGAGCCGCTCCGTTTCCTTAACGGCTTCCACCTTGATGAGGAAGATACCCTGGGGCGTGACGGCCCGGCCCACGGTCCCCGGTTTCAGGGCGAAGGCCACGTTGTCCCACTCCGGCGGGTGCCGGCCCCGGCTCACCTCCCCTTCTTCGCCGCCTTGGTTCTTGGTGGCCGCATCCTGGGAGTGGGCCCTGGCTAGCTCGGCGAAATCCTCACCCTGCATGGCCTTGGCCAGGAGTTCCTGGGATTGTTTTTCCACGGCCTGCTTTTCCGCCGGGGCGGCATTGGGCGGGAGCCGCAGCAACAGTTGCCGGACCTGGATCACCTTGGCGCGGCTGAATTCCTCGGGGTTCTCCTTCAGGTAACTGATGATTTCCGCAGAGGAGACCTTGACCCGGTTCAGGGTCTCCTTGGTGCTGAAGACCAGGTATTTTACCCGGGACCGGGCCGGTTCCCGGAAGATGTCCTGGTGGTCCTGGTAGTAGCGGGCCACCTCGGCGTCGGCGGGATTTTGTTTCGCCAGGAAACGCCCGGACGGGACCTCCAAAAACCGGACCTCCACCTGCTCTTTGCCCATGCGGTAGTACTCTTCCAGCTCCAGGTCCGAGACCTTGGCAAAGGAACCCACTTCGCTCACGACCTTCAGGAGGAGAAGGCGCCGGCGTTCTTGTTGTTCGAAGTCCGCGGGGCTGATGCGGTTCCGGGCAAGCAGCCACTTGTAGCGCGATTCGTCGAACTTACCGTCTTTCTGGAAAAAGGGGTAGCTCCGGATGGTTTCCCGCAAGTCGGCGTCGGACACCGAGAACCCCAGGCGCTCCCCGGCTTTAAGGAGCAGGGTCTCGTCTACGAGGCGGCTCAGGGCCATTTCCTTCAGCCGCAAGGCCTTGATGGTCTCTTCGGTCAACTCCCCCCGGGTGCGCTCCTGGTATTGTTTGGCCAGTTCGTTGAATTGGCGGAGGTACGCGGTCATCAGGATGGGAGTGCCGTTGACTTCGGCCGCTTCCTGGAACGCAGGGGACTTCATGGTGCCGACGCCCCAGAATATGAAGACCACCACGATGGCGCCGATGGCCAGGGCGATGAACCAGGAGCGGGAATGTTTGCGCAACGATTTCAACATGGGTCTGGGCTACCTCGCAGCTTTCCCGAGGATATCGTCTCCCAGGCCAAGCGCCTGAGGTTCGGGAAAGGTATTTGACTTTTTGGCAGGGGGTTGAAAACTCTCAAAAGTGAGAATTTGTCATTCTGAGGGAAACGAAGAATCTCCTGTTTTTCCAACGGTTGAGATCCTTGCCGGCGTTCAGGATGACCAGGAAAAAGAGTTTTTCACCCTGTGGGGCGGCCGTTACCGGGCCGCGGCCTTGTCCTTCTTTTCCTCCTTCAGCCATTTCTGGGCCTCTTTGGCCTCGGGGCTGTTGGGATAGGCCTTGCTCAGTTTGTTCAAGGTGGTCCGATAAGCGCTGGTTTGCTGCTGCTGCTTGTAAGACAGGCCCTGGCGCAGCAGGGCGGCGGGGGCCAGGATGCTCTTGGGGTTCTGGGTGGCCATTTTGTTGAACTCCACCGCGGCCTCCCGGTATTTGCCCTCTTGGTAGAAGCTGTCGGCCAGGTAGTAGCGGGCCTCCGCTCCCTTGGCCCCCTGGGGATGGGCCTTCAAATATTGGGAAAAATCGGCGCGCCCCGGGCCGTATTGCTTGGCATGATAACGCTTCAGGCCTTCGTTATACGACTTTTCCGCCCCGGGCGACTCCGCCTTGGGGTAGCTGGCAGTGGCAGGGGCCGGGAGCTTTGGGGCGGCCTTGGCCTCTTTGCCCCGGGGGGCGGCCGGGGCCGCCTTTGAGGCTTCCAGTTCCGCCAGCCGGGCTTCCAGCTGCTGGACCCGGGCCTCCAGGGCGGCCAGCTGCTGCGCCGGGTCGGGGGCCGGCGGGGGCGCGGCAGTCACGGGGCCGGGAGCCGCGGCGCCGGGCTGGGCCGCGGTGCCTTCGGCAGGCGGCGATGAGGTCTTGCCCATGCTGGGCACATAAGAGTAGGTCTGGCTGCAACCCGCCAGTAAGACGATCAGACCTACCAGCGCCAGGCTTCGAATATCGCGCCACTGCTTCATCACCAGGCCTCCTCTGGGTGGGGGGGGGGGGTGGCCCCCCGGTTTTAGGACTTTGGCCGAAGCCCCCGGACGGCGCTCCGGGGCGCTTGTAATTTATCTAAACGATTCATCATATTATCCCGGCCGGGACATGTCAAGGAAGGCCGGCGGGGATGAAAGATTCCGCCGCGGGCAGGGGGGCCAGGGTTCAGCAGCGCCTTTCTTCTTCCTTGCCCCCTGGGGGTCATTCAAGGTAAGATTATAAAAGGCGTTTGAAAGAAGATTTCTTTCCGGGACATTGCCGGCGGAATAATTTATGAATCCTGGTTCCCAAGCAGGAGCTTGGGAAGAGAAAAGAGGCCCTTTAACTTCCTCATCCGGAGGAAGAGTGCCGGCCTGAGGACCTATGCCCACCCCTGAATTCGTCCATCTCCACGTGCACACCGCCTACAGCCTGCTGGACGGGGCCATCCGCATCCCGGACTTGTTGAAACGGGTCCAGGCCCTGGGGATGCCGGCGGTGGCCATCACCGACCACGGCACCCTCTTCGGGGTCCTGGATTTCTACGAAAAGGCCCGGGCCGCGGGCATCAAACCCATATTGGGATGCGAGCTCTACGTGGCGCCCGGGCCGCGCCGGGAAAAAAAGGGCAAGGGCGACAATCACCACCTGGTGGTCCTGGCCCAGGACAACCGGGGCTACCGGAACCTCATCAGCCTGGTGACCCGGGCCCACCTGGAAGGCTTTTATTACCGGCCCCGGGTGGATAAAGAGCTGCTGCACGAGCACCACGAAGGGCTCATAGCGCTGTCCTCCTGCCTGCACGGCGAGGTGGCCCGGCGGCTCCTCCACGACGACCCTGGGGCCGCGGAAGCCGCCGCCCGGGAGTATGCCGAGATCTTCCCCGGGCGGTTCTACCTGGAGGTCCAGGCCAACGATCTGCCCGAGCAACTCAAGGTCAACGAGGCGCTGCTGGGATTGGCGCCCCGCTGGGGCCTCCCCCTGGTGGCCACCAACGACATCCATTACCTCAAGCCCGAAGACGCCCGGGCCCACGACGTGCTGCTCTGCGTCCAGACCGGCAAGACGGTGAACAGCGCCGGGCGCATGAAATTTCACACCGACCAGCTCTATCTGAAGAGCGCCGCGGAAATGGCCCGGGCCATCCCCCATCCCGGGGCCCTGGCCGCCTCCGGGGAGATCGCCTCCCGCTGCGAGGTCACCCTGGATCTGGGCACCACCCGGTTCCCGGTGTATCCCACCGGCGAGCGGTCCATGGATGAGACCCTTACGGCCCGGGCCCGGGAGGGCCTGGAGGCCCGGCTGCGGCAGGCGCAAGCCCGCCGGCACTCGGATGATGAATACCGGCAGCGCCTGGAGTTCGAGCTGGAGGTCCTCACCAAGATGGGCTTTGCCGGCTATTTCCTGGTGATGGCCGACCTCATCGACCAGGCCCGGAGCCGGCAGATTCCCGTGGGGCCGGGCCGGGGCTCCGCCGCCGGCAGCCTGGTGGCCTATGTCTGCGGCATCACCGATCTGGACCCGCTGGCTTACGGTCTGTTCTTCGAGCGCTTCCTCAACCCCGAACGGCTGAGCCCCCCGGACATCGACGTGGACTTTTGCTTCGAGCGCCGGGGCGAGATCATCGACTACGTGTCCAAGCTTTACGGCTGGCAGAACGTGGCCCACATCACCACCTTCGGCAGCCTGAAGACCCGTCAGGTGATTAGGGACGTGGGCCGGGCCCTGGAAGTCCCCTACCCCGAAGTGGACAAGATCGCCAAGCTGGTGCCGGAAAAGCTGAACATCACCCTGGAGCAGTCCCTGCAAATGGAGCCCCGCCTCCGGGAGCTCAAGGAGGCCAACCCCACGGTGGCCGAGATCCTGGAAATCGCCGCCACCCTGGAGGGGTTGCCACGGCACGCCTCCACCCACGCCTCCGCGGTGGTCATCGCCGACCGGCCCCTGGTGGAATACCTGCCCCTGTACAAAGGCAACAAGGGCGAGCTGGTCACCCAGTTCGACATGAAGGGGGTGGAGAGGGTGGGCCTGGTGAAGTTCGACTTCCTGGGCC
>JBGPBR010000023.1:0-11488 GCA_041481325.1 Desulfobaccia bacterium | reverse complement strand
TTGAGCTGGTGGGCGATGCCGGCGGTCAGGACCCCCAGGGAGGACATCTTCTTGCCCTGCACCAACTGGTCCTGGCGGTTTTCCAGCTCCGCCACCATGCGGTTGAAGGCCTCCACCACCCGCTGGGTTTCGTCCCGGGTGTCCAGGACCGGCAGGGGCGTGAAGTCGCCGGCGGCGATGCGCTGGGTGGTGTTCTCAATCACCCGCAAAGGCTGGATGATTTTGCGGCTGACCATGTAGGCGAAAAAGGCCATGAAGCCCACGAACGCCACCACCGAAACCAAGAGCTGGGTCTTGAGGGTGCTGAGGATCTCCAGGATGCGGCGGCGCTCGAAGGCCACCAGCTGCACCGACAGGTCCACCAGGGACTTGCCCAGGCCCCGGAGCTGTTCTTCCAGGGTCCGCCGGTCGGACTGGTCCCTGGTTTGGGCCATCTGCTCCATCAGGCCCCGGTAGGCCAGCAGCTTGTCTTTGAAGGTGTTCAACTGGGAGGCCACCCGCAGGTTCTGGACCTCGGGAACGATCTGGGCAAAGACCTCCAGGGCCTGATCGGCATACCTCCGGTTCTGTTGCAAGTCCTCATCGGAGCTGTACAGCAGGTAGTTCTTTTCGTAGCGCCGAATTTCCAGGACGATTTCCCGCAGGTCGTCGGCAATCTGGACCACGTGCTGCTTAAATTCGATGGCGTGCAGATAATGATAGGAAAACCCGCCGATGAAGCCGATGGCCAGGACGCAGGCGGTGAGGCCCAGGATGACCTTCTGGCGTATGTTCAGGTACACGGGAACTCTCCGTTCAGGAAACCGCGGCCGGCGGCGGGGTCCCGCCGCAGCCGAGGATGAGAGGCAACTTGCCATGGGGCTGCCTCGCGTTTCTGCAACACCTGCCGGTTCCCTGACCGGGCCGGTAGGCGGTTTTCATAATACTGAACGTTCAACGCCTCTTAGCCTTATTCTATGCAATTTGCGCTGCAATTTGCAACAGGGAATTTAAATTATTGGAAACATCTTGACACCTTGTGAGATATTTAACATACTATGACGAATTTTTATCCTCGGGAGGGCACAGGCAGGATGGAAATTTATCTTCCCATTGCGGGTATGAGCATTAATTTTTTTCTGGTCCTGGGGATCGGAGGGGTGGTGGGATTCCTCTCCGGTCTCTTCGGGGTGGGGGGCGGTTTTCTGCTCACGCCCCTGATGATGATGATCGGCATCCCGCCCGCAGTGGCGGCGGCGTCCGATTCCAACCAGATCGTGGCGGCGGCCTCTTCCGGGGCCTATGCCCACTGGCGGCTGGGCAACGTGGACTTCAAGATGGGGCTGATAATCCTGGCGGGAGGCATCGCCGGCGGCACCATCGGGGTCCAGTTCGTCAAGATCCTCCGGGCGGGGGGGAACTTCGAGTTCGTCATGAAGGTGGTCTACGTGCTGATGCTGGGCCTGGTGGGCGGCGCCATGTTCATCGAGAGCTGGCGGACCATCAGGCGCAGCAAGAGCGGGGCGGCCGCGGGCTCCGAGGAAATGGGCGGCGCCAAGATGGGGGGGATGTTTTCCAAGCTGCCCCTGAAGATGCACTTCCACCACTCCGGGCTGCACACCTCGGCCATCTTCCCGTTTGCCATCGGCACCATCGTGGGGATCATGGCGGCCCTCCTGGGGGTGGGCGGCGGCTTCATCATGGTGCCGGCCATGATTTATATCATCGGCATGCCCACCATCGCGGCCATCGGCACCGATCTGTTCCAGATCGTGCTGACCTCCGCCAACGTCACCTTGCAGCAGGCCTTCGTGAACAAAACCGTGGACCTGCTGCTGGCCTTGATCCTGCTGGCCGGCTCCACCATTGGGGCCCAGTTCGGGGCCATTGCCGGCAAGCGCCTGAAAGGCGAGCAGATCCGCATCCTGCTGGCCATCATCGTCCTGACCCTGACGGTCAAGTTATTCTTGGACCTCGTCCTGACGCCTTCGGACCTGGTGAGTCTGGCACCGGCCAAGGGAGGGGGGCACTAAGATGAGACGGCTTGCCATACTTCTGGCGGTCCTAATTCTGGCCGGGGTCGGCGGCGGCAACGCCGACGCCGTCACCCCCGAGGCCCGGCACAAGGTGATCACCGCGGCCTCCAAAAACCTGGTGGAGATCGGGTTGTCCTACCGGGGGGATCAGATTCACTTCTTCGGGGTCAATCCGGTGCCGGGCAGTGATTTAATCATCCGGCTCACCGCGGAGAAGAGCGAGGAAGTGAAGCTCTCGGTCAAGGGCCGGGTGGGGCCTGTTTGGATGACGGTGAAGCAGTACGACGTCACCGGCAGCCCCTTCATGTACAAGATTCACAGCAACAAGCCCATGAGCCAGATCATTTCGCCGGCCCTGGCCCAGGAACTGGAGTTGGGCTATCCCGGGGTCCGCCACCAGATGAAGATGCACCTGGCCCGGGGGGAAGCGGCCCCGGACGACGCCGACAAGGTATTTACCGGCCTGATCAAGATCAAAGAAGAGGCCAATCTGTATAACATCGTGGAGGACCCCAAGCGGCTGGAGATCTCTGAAGGCCGGCTGTTCAAGCATTATTTCCGGTTCCCGCCCGCGGCCACCGAAGGCCGGTACCTGGTGGAATCCTTTGCCTTTCAAAACGGGGAACTGGTGGGTTACGGCAAGGACGTCATCGAAATCAAAAAGGTGGGGCTGGAGGCCTGGATGACCAACACCTCCCAGAACCAGCCGGTGTTATTCGGTATCCTGGCGGTGGTCATCGCCTTGGGCGCCGGCCTCTTGGTGGGGATGATCTTCAAGAAAGGAGGGCACCATTAATGGCCGAAGCAAGCGGCAAACCCATTGTCACCGCGGTGGATGGCTCCGCCCCGGGTTGGGAGGCCATGGAGACGGCCCTCTATCTGGCCTCGCTCCTGAACCGGCCGGTGGAGGTGCTCACGGTGATCCAACGCCGCAAGGCCGGCTACTTCGCCTTTATCGACCGCCACCTGGAAGAGGAACAGCATACTTACGCCCTGAAGATCCTGGAGGAAGCCCAGGAGCGGGGCAAGAAGGCCGGGGTGGAGGTCCGGACCCATCTTCTCGAAGGGGGAAGGGACATTACCGAGGCCATCATCGGCTATCTGGAAACCGCGGGTCCGGTCAAATTCATGGTGATGGGCAGTCACGGCCACGGCTTTGTCAGCCGCCACATCCTGGGCTCCGTCACCGAGCGGGTGATCCGGGAAGTGGCCTACCGGGGTCTAGCCGTGCCGGTGCTGGTGGTGCCAGCCCCCAAGGGGGCGGAAGAAGAGCCGGGGGGTTCGCGCTAGTCGGGTCCTATGACCTAACGTGGCTATTTATTGAAAATAACTTTCGTAAGACAGAACAAAGCCCCCAGCTTCTCAAGTTGGGGGCTTTGTTCTGTTTAATAAGAATGTTCTGATACTCTATCATTTGGTTGGGTCAAGAGCCTTTCGTGTGGATGTATCCAATATCACCAATAGATCGGGTTCGGTGCGAAACCAGACTAATGAATCAATAGCTATTTGACTGAAATTCTTCCGGAAAGCATCTGCTTCTCGGTCCTCGAAGGCTGATAAGAACTGAACATTACTTGTTGGAATATTAGATTTTAATACTAATGCAAGAAGAGCCTGTTTACGCTTTTCAGTAACCGCACCATCGGTAGCCACGACTTCACAGAACAAAAAGCGTACAGCCTCACCTAAGTCGGCAAGAATTAGGTCCGCCAATTCTGCATTGAGATCGAATTCCAAGCCGACTGACTTTGCCAGTTCTATATATTGCGGATAGGCTTTTTTATCGCTTGCACTGAGCCAAAGAACAGTGGGGTTCTCCATATGTTTATTTGCAAAATCCTCAATTAGACCTTTAATGATGATAGAAGACGGTCCGCCTGAAATACGTATTTTAGTCCCATCCGGCATATCAATGAAAACATCACCTTTCTTTGCATGAATGCCTTTTGCCCGCAGGGCCATTCGCTGAAGAGTGGCTTGATCCAAATGCTTTTTTTGCCATTCATTTGCTGCAATCGTAAGGTTCATATCATCAAGATTTGGATTAAACAGATATGTAAAATCTAAAGAAAGATAGTAGGTGGGGAGGCTGGAAGTAATCGCATATCCAGATAATTTTTGAATGATGCCCAAACGGAGGAATTGGTTCCTCATAAGATCGTCACGAATCGACTCCCGGCTATTATCTGCATACCATCGTTTCCCTTCTGGTCTATATCCAGGGCGCGTTGCCACTGAGAGCCACTGGTTTCTTTTGGAATCGCTCATTATCTTCGCTTGTTCTTCAGTAAAGAAGTAAATATGGGAAGGACGAAGGAAGCGTTTTTGTCCTTCCACGAATCCCCCATAAAGAAATACGAAAATGACCCGAGCAGCCATGGTGCCAACCAGTATGCCACGATCGGGGAAGGTCTTCGGGAATATTATCTCTAAACGACGCTTAACTTCTTCCACCGGCAGCAGCGAATGAAGCGGCAATCTAGATGGTTTAGAGTTGATAGCATTGAGCTTTTTAAGCATGGCGTATTGAGTTTGAAACTGAAGCGAATTGTGTATGCGAAATACCCAAAATAGAATCTACAACAGAATCTATTACGGCAAGGAGCGGATCCTCGGGAAGGGCTCGTCCAATAGATGTTAGTAATTCCATGGAAGGTAGCGGTAACTTGCGCAGGTCTGTGGCATTCACTTGAGTATTACCCGCAACTGTACGAATGTATCTGTCCACAATGCGACTATTTAAAAAAGCCGCCAACCCTCGCGCCTCTTCGCTTTCTAATTTCCCTCCGGGGCGATAGATGTAATTGGTATGGTTTTCTAAGCCCAACATGGTCCCAGGCAGAGTTCCAGCAATATAGGGGGCGGCGGTAATTCTGCGATCATCCTCCTTAGGGCTAAACCGTCGCATTACGACAAAGTTTGTGTTCGGCACTAGCATCCAGGCTGTCTCGCCATTACTTTTTATATACTCGCCTCGCTTATTTATTGGCCATTTAATAAGCATATGCTCAATATGTTGCATCCAAAGGAGAGGAACTGAGCTTTTAGATGGTGTATCACAGATATATTGTTTTGCCCGAAAGGCCACAACAGGCCCAGTACTGACTTTTAACCCATAAGTTGAAAAGGTGGCATTCCATTTTGTGTAGTCAATAACCAACGGACCTGTGGGTAAGGCGACTATCCGTTCATTATCTTGGCTAATTATTTGATCAAGAGTTACCCTCATTAGTCGCGCTTGAGCTAAATCACGCGCCCCTGCGCTTGAGCTTATCACGGTCTCAGCATTTGGTTGAGCCTTGGGCGTTGCCCAGGTGATCATCGCTTCCTGCAAAACTTCATCATCCGTGAAATGATCTCGCCGGCTTTCAAAAATATGCATGGCATCGATGTGCAGCCAGCATAAAAGATGACGACGCATAGCCGCAAAGTAGAGGCCATTAGTCCAGCTACGAGGTGTAATAAAACACCAACGGCCAGATGGACTAAGTAGGCATGCGCATACCGCCATGAACAAGCCGTAGATATTTGGCTGGCCATAAACAGCGTATGCATGTGCTAAAGCTTTAGGGTCGTTAGCGCTTATCTTGAAGTAAGGGGGATTGGCGATAATGATGTTGGCTGTTGGTTTACGAGCGATAGCGATAGGCGACAGCAGGAAGTCATGATTCTTGATGGAAATTTTTGCTTCGACCCCCAGCCCACGAGAATGACGACGCATCCGGTCAGCCAACCTTCTAAGAGCTGGTAAAAGGCGTTTGTCTATTTCGTAAAGTGTTAAATGGATTTGCTCTGGTGGTATAGATTGTTCGAGGAGACGCTCGAATACTGCTGCGGCCAATATGCCAGCTCCGGCTGCTGGGTCAAGAACCCTGACTATCTGCGTGCTCTCAGAGAGCATGCAGCGTTGTGCCATGAACCGAGCCACATTTGGAGGGGTCATAAATTGGCCAAGACCCTTTTGCTCATTGCGTCGTAATGCTCGGGTAGCTGCTATTCCATTAGAGTGAGCAAACTCAACCAATCCCATGCAAATACTCCGCCACCATGAGTGGAGTTACAATAGCAAGACATAATAGAATAGTCAATTCCGATATGTAGGCGTGGCGCCAGGTATACGCGCTCGGATGGGCGGATACATAGAGTCGCAGAGGACCAGGCGGCTTCACCGAAGCCGCGCCTTTACCGGCCTCAGCAGCCGCCCTTGAAATAGACAAATACGAGAAAAACCACTGCGATCAGCAACAGCCATTCCATAAGAATTTGTCCTTAATTAAGTTATGAAAGCTACTTGCCTTCCAGCTTCTGCTTGAGCTCCTTGTTCTGGCGCACTATCTCCCGCCAGCGCATGGCCTTGTCGATGGCCAGCAGGATCTGCTCCTTGCGGAAGGGCTTGGTGATGAAGTCAAAGGCCCCCTTGGCCATGGCCTCTTCCGCCGACTCCAGCGAGCCGTAGGCCGTGATCACCAGCACCAGGGCGTCTTCGTCCCGGCTCTTGGCCCGGGCCAGCAGCTCCATGCCATCCATGCCTGGCATCTTGAGGTCGGTGAGGAGCAGGTCAAAGGAGTCTTTCTCCAGGATCTCCGCCGCCTCTAGGGGGTTGTTGGTGGTGGTGACCCTATGGTCGGAGTAGCCCTCGATAATCATCTTCAGCAGGGCCAACATGTCCAATTCGTCATCGACGGCCAGAATGCGTCCCATCCTTCTTACCTCACCTCCTCGAGCTCGGGACCGACCCGGTGGCCCGAGCTTCCGCTTTGAAAAGTTTTGAGTTTCGAGTTCCGAGAATAAAGACGAAATCTAGGGTGGGCACGGCCCACCAGCTTCCTGGCCCAAGCGCAGCTTGGGAAAATCTAGAACACCCGCCCGCGGGTCCGGCGCAGGTTTTTTTGTAAGGGCCTGGGGCGGCCGCATGAGGCGGGCGGGGACGCCCCCCTACCGGTCATTTTCCTCTAAAAGCCCGCGGTTACCTGCACCCGCTTCCGGGTTCCGGTGGACGTGGTCCGCCATGAACTCCTGGTAGTGCTGCGCCACCGCCTCATCGGACAGCATGATCATGTCCAGCTGCTTGCTCACCATCATCAGCCGTCCCAGCAGCTCCAGCTTTGCTTCCAGGGCCGGGGCGTCAAAGCCGTCAATGCGGGCGGTGATGGAGTCCTCCTTGAGCTCCACCCGGAAGTCCAGGTGCTCCAACACCTTGGCCAGGAACCGCACCCGCCGCATGCGCCGCGGCAATTCCGCCCCGCCGCCGTAGAAGGTGAAGCTGACATAGCTTTCCCCGGGCGCCCCCAGAAAGGCTTCGATGGTGGCGAAGTGGAAGCCGAGGCGGTTGGAGAGATTCAGGTAATCGTCGGTGATGATGGCGAAATTTTTCTCGTGCAGCCGGTCCCGGGCGCCGCTATCGGTGGCGGTGCTCATGACCACGGACATGAAGCCGGCCAGGTCCACGGGCTTGGGGCCGGTCCAGCCCACCGCGGTGACCCCCCGCCAATAAGCCAGCATGGGACGGGACCGCAGGTGTTCGGGCCCGACCTGAGCCAGCTCCGCGGCCTCGGGGGCCAGGCCCCCTCCCAGATCAATGAGGTGGAGGTCCAGGGGCAGGCTGCTTACCAGGCGCCGGGCCCCGCCGTCTTCCTCCAGCCGGCCGCCGGGCAGGTGGAAGAGCTCCACCATGGCTTTCTCGTGGGCGAAGCGGGTGATGTCGTGGTAGGTGCTGCAACCATCGGGGCGGAAATTATCCCCCCGGGGGTCCAACAGATTCAGGGGGGTGATGTGTTTGAGGGCCCGGGTCAGCACCCGGTAGGCCCGGCTCTCTCTCAGGACCGCGTCATCGCCCCGAGGCGCCTTGAGGAGCTCCTCCACCCGGCCGGCGTAGACGTTGCCGTAGTAGGCGTCCACCGTCACCACCTGGCCGGCGGCGAGGGCCGCGGCCGCCCCCCGGGCGCCGAAGAGGGCCGGCACCCTGGCCTCCCGCAGCACCGTGGCCAGGTGGCTGGTGGCGCTGCCGGCCTCGCTGATCATGGCGGCCACCCGGCCCACCGCCAGGCCGTATTCCGGGAGGGCCCGGTCCGTCACCAGCACCACTCCCTGGGGAATTTCCCGGAGCGGCTCGCCCTTGAGAAAATGCACCGGACCGGCGGCGGCTCCCCGGGAGGCGATGATGCCGTTTTCCAGGAGCACCGCCGCCCCCTTGATCTTGGGGGGCAGGTAATCGGCCTTGAGCTGCCGGCTCATCCTGAGGGGGCGGGCCTGGAGCAGGTAAAAGCCGCCGTCGGTGGCCAGGGCCCACTCGATGTCCTGGGGCCCGCCGAAGTGGTTCCTGACCTGTTGCCCCAGGGCGGTGAGGGCCAGGACCTGTTCCTCGGTCAGACAGAGGCCTTGCAATTCCCGGGGAATTTCCAGGTCCAGGACGCCCCCTTCCGGGGCCGGCACGTGCATGCGGGTCTTCTCGCCCACGTGAGTGGCGGTGAGCCGGCCTTCTTCGACCCGGTAGATGTCCGGTTCCACCACCCCGCCCACCGCCAGGGACCCCAGGCCGCACACGGAGTTGATGATGGTGGCCTCGCCGCCCCGGGGGTCCGAGGTATAGAGCACCCCGGCCACTTGCGCCGGCACCATCTCCATGACCAGCACCCCCATGGCCAGCTCCTGGTAGGAAAAGCCGCTGGTGTGGCAATAATAGAGGGACCGGGGGGTGAAGAGGGAGGCGATGACCTCCTTGTAGCGGCTCTCCACCTGCTCCCGGGGGACGTTGAGGATGGTTTCGAACTGGCCGGCAAAGCTGAACTGGCTGTCCTCCTGCAGGGCGGAGGAGCGCACCGCCACCCGGTCGGAGCTCAGTCCTCTTAGCTGCTCGGCGATGGCCCGGGAAAGCTCCGGGGGCAGTTCCAGGGCCGCAATCCGCTCCCTGATAGCCTCTCCCGCCTGCCGCAGGCTTTCCAGGTCCCGGATATGGGACTGGGAGATCTGCTTGCGGATAAATTCTTCCAGGCCCTCGGCCTGGAAAAACAGCTTCTGGGCGTAGGCGCTCACCCCGAAGCCCCGGGGCACCGGCAGCCCCAGGCGGGTGAGCTCGCCCAATTTTTCGGTCTTGCCCCCCAAAAACAGCCCTTCCCGGGCCTCGGCGAGGGGCAGCGCCAGTTGCACCGGGGTCATCTGAGCGCCGACCAGTTCCTCGGCCACCTGCCGGGCGACGCGCTCACGGGCGGCCTCCAGGGCCCGGTAACGGCCGCCAGTCATGGCGTTCAGGGCCGTTACCGCTCCCTCCACTTCCCGGCCCAGGCGCTCGCAGGCCTGACGGACGTAATGCATGTCAAAGAGGAACCCTTCGCTCATCTTGACCTGAAGATCCGCCACGAGGGTCAGGATGGCGCTGTTGGCCGCCAGCAGCCTTTTGTATTGCAGGTAGCGTTCCACCAGGGCGGCAGGCGGCCCCAAGGCCGCGGCCGGTCGCCGGGGCCCCTTTTTGCGGTTGAACCAGTTTTTCAGCCTGCCGATGGCCGCCACCGAATCTCATGCCTCTAACTTGGGATTATTTCATTATAAAATAATCCCCGTCCCGCCTCAATGGCAAAAGCGCCGATTGATTCTCCCCCGGGTCGGCATCGCCGCCAAATAAATCAGGAGTCCCCGGCCGGTATTTTACGGCGCGCCGATGAAAGACGAAGCAGGCAGCCGGCTTTTGATGGCAATAGACTGCCGCGGCCAACGGTCAAGGTTGCGGCTGGGCCTTGCCCAGCCTACCAATGCATCCCTAATTTTCCCAAATGGCGGCCCCCAACCACGATAATTTCACCCGGATGGGCCTCGCCACCCTCTAGGCAGAAGAAATGACCACAAGGGCGCTAAGTCCATTAAATTAACAAAATTATTGACAGCAAACCAGTTTTGCGGTTTCATGGCCTTGGCCGCGCAAGCTGTCAAGCCATTGATTCTGCTGCACGGGAGGACCATCATGCCTCAATGCCCTCATTGCCAGGCCCCCTATGAAAAAGGGCAGCGTTATTGCAGTTTTTGCGGCAGTTTCTTGCTTCATCCCGAGCATGGGGATACTTTTTGTCCCCAATGCAGCGTTCGGGTCTCGCCCAAACAGGAGTTTTGCCACGAATGTGACGCGCCATTGAAGGGACAGGCCGCGGCGGCGGCGCCTTCCCCGGCGCCACCTTCTGCGGCCGCAGCCCCCGTGGCGCCCGCCGCGGCGGCGCCCGGCGGCAAGATGCAGCCCTGGGCAGTGGGGCTCTTGATCGGCACCGGCCTAGCCGTTATCCTGTTGCTCATTTTGCTGTTCGGTCGCAGCCCTTCGGCGCCGCCGCAACCCAAGGCCGAGGCCCCGGCTGTTACCGCTCCCGCCCCGTCCCCCCCCGCGCCGGTGCCTCCAGCCGCCCCGCCGGCGGCACCGCCAAAGGAAGCCGCCGCCAGCCTGCAAGAGCAAATGGAGACCGCGCTCTCCACCTTGCGGGAGGCCCAGTTGAAAAAGGACATCACCAAATTCATGAGCGTCTATTCCCTGACCTTCCCGGGATTGGAGCAGAAACGAGCCGACACCATGTCAGGCTGGGAGAATTTCGATTACACCAACCTGGTCTTCACCGTGGATAAGGTCCAGCAAATAGACCCGGACAATGCCATCGCCTGGGTGACCTGGTACATCGATACCCGCAACCGGCGCAACCAGGAGCTCTCCAGCGCCAGCCAGACCTACCAGGTGCGGTTCGCCAAGGAAATGGGGCATTGGCGCATTCGGTCCTTGCAAGAGGCGGAATAAGGAGGATGGTATGAAGAAAAGGCACCTTTGGCTGGCGGCGGGTTTGATGCTAGCGGCGATAATCCTGTTGACCGGCTGCGAAGCTCCCCGCACCGGGGCCGCCTATCCGGTGACCCCCACGTATTATTACGTCACCCCCAACATCACCTACCTCAGGGACTGTCCAGGTTATGAATGCGGCATGGTCACCGAGGCCTACAGCGGCGACCGGGTGGTGGTCCTGGACCGCAACGATTTCGGTTGGGCCCGGATCCAGTTGGACCGCACCGGCTCCATCGGCTGGCTTCCCGGAGACCTGCTGAGTTACAGCCCGACGCCGGCGGCTTACTATGTGGCTTACAGCACCGTGTACCTGCGGGATTGCGCCGATTACAACTGCCGGTCGTTGGAACTGCTGCACCGGGGCGACCGGGTGGAGAAGCTGGACCAGGACTACCGGGGCTGGTGGCGGGTGATGTCCGTCAAGACCCGGAACAGCGGCTGGATACCGGCGTCCGCGGTTTCAGTCCGGCCCGGCCCGCCTTATTTCTATGTGAACGTCAACAGCCTGGCCCTGCGGAACGGGCCCAGCACCGGCAACCGCGTCCTGACCACCCTGGGGCTTAACAACCAGGTGGAGATGCTGGGCTCCGGGGGCGGCGGCTGGGTGCAGGTGCGGGAGGTGCGCTCCGGCATGATCGGCTGGGTGGCGTCCCGCTATCTGGAATCC
>JBGPBR010000022.1:0-11503 GCA_041481325.1 Desulfobaccia bacterium | reverse complement strand
CCCCTTTTATTCTCTATACGGCCGTGGGGGCCACCCTGTGGAACGGCTTCCTCACCTACCTGGGGGTGCGCCTCAAGGAAAACTGGCGCCTCATCCAGCAATACACCCATATCCTGGATTACCTGGTGGTGGCCGTGATGGTGGCCGGCGTAGGGTATTTCGTCTGGAAAATCAAGGCCTCCCGCAAACAGGCGTGCGGATAATACCGTTGGCGGTTTTCGGTTAAAAGAACAAAGTTGTCAACAAATTACCTGGTAAGTTTCTTTCATTTGCAAGTTAAACTTGAGTAAGTCTCCTTCCATCTTCATTCTCACGGCGGCATCGGATTATCCAGAAAGCGAGGTCCTGGAATGCGAAGTAAAAACACCTTCCTGCTGGCGCTGTTGTCCCTGCTGGGGTTGGTCCTGGCGGGGGGGTATTTTCTCCGCTACTTGCACCAACCCGGCGCCCCGGCCGGTGCGCCCCCGGTGGAGAGAGAGGCCCCCTTTGCCGCCTACGACTACCGGCCCTCAGCCGTTACGCCCCGGTTGCCCGACTACCGGATTACTGCCGGGGAATTGGTGAACCTGGCCCCATTCGAGGCGGCCGCCCGGAAGCCCTTTACCTCGGCCCAGCGGCAGGCGCTGCAAAGCCAGCATTTCTTCATCGCCGCCAACCTGGACAAGTTTTATGCCGACGACCCCCAGGAATCCGGCAACCGCTACGATGACTGGACCTACCTCTACGCCCGGATCGGCGGCCCTGAGCCCCCTTATCTGCGCCGGCCGGAACACGCGGTCTTCGTCACCACGGACTTCCTGCTCCACGTCTATCACCGGCTCCTGGAAAAAGATTTGGAATACCTGGAGCAGCGCCGGTTTTATCCCAAACTCAAGAAGATCAGCGACACGCTGCTGGCGGCTTCCCTGACCGGCTATCAGGGCGCCGCCGGCCGGGAGCAGCAGGAAAGCTTTCAGCGCCTGGCCGCCTTTTTGGCGGTGCCGGCCGCGATCTTGGAGTCGGCCCGGGATTTCGCCGCCAAGGAGTTGCTGGAAGACAACCGGAGCGACACCCGGGAGGCCATCTTTAAGAACCTGGAGAACTTTAAAGACAAATTACCCCCCGAGGCTTACGCCTGGGCCCGGCAGGAGTTGGACCTGGTCCTCGCCGCCAACCAGGTGACTCCGTCGCCGCTTTTGGGAAGATACCAGGCGGAGCAGGGCCTGGGATTCCCCGAGGACTACACCCAGTTCGCCCCCAGGAGCCACTACAGCAAGAACCCGGCGCTGCGGGCCTATTTCCGCGCCATGATGTGGTACGGCCGGATGAATTTCCTGCTGGCCAGCCCCCAGCTCACCCGGGACGCGGCCAACCTCACCCTGCTGTTGGATCAGGCCGGCCTCGCCCGGGATTGGGAAGACATCTATGTCACCACCGGGTTTTTGGTGGGGGAAAGCGACGACCTGGGCCCCCGGGAATACCGCCGGGCCCTGGGAGAAACCGGCGGCGGCGAACTGAGCGACGCCCGGGTCGCCGGGCTCCAGGCAGCCCTAAAGAGCTACCGCCGGCCCCGCCTCCTGTCGTCCTACGCCTTGGGGGAAAAGGCGCCGGAACTCTCCAAGGAGGAATTGCAGGACCGGACCAAGGGATTCCGCCTCATGGGGCAGCGGTTCACGCCCGACGCCTTTATCTTCGCCGCCCTCACCCAGGGACAGGAAAAGCCAGACCCTCAAACCGGGGAGAGGCTCCCGAGCAAGCCCACGGCCCTGATGGTCATGGCCCTGCTGGGAAGCAAGACCGCGGCGCCGCTCTTGGACGAGTGGATAGCAACAAACGCCCCCGGCTCCAAACGGGTCCTGACCAACCGCCTGGACCGGCTCCGCGATTACTTCGGCAAGCTGTCCCTGGCCGACTGGACCCAGAACCTTTACTGGAGCTGGCTTTTTACCTTAAAATCGCTTTTTACGGAAACCAAAGACCTCACGGGCTACCCCGGATTCATGAAAAACCCGCAGTGGCCCCGCAAGGACCTGCAGGCGGCCCTGGGCTCCTGGACCGAACTGAAGCACGACACCCTGCTTTACGCCAAACAGGTTTACGCCGAAATGGGCAACGGCGAGGAAGAGCAGCAGGCGCCCCCGGTTCCAAGGGGCTTCGTGGAGCCTAACCTGGAGTTCTTTGACCGCTTCATCCCGCTGCTCAAGATGACCCGGGACGGCCTCCGGCAGCGGGCCCTGCTGGACGACGAGTTCCTGCGGCGGCATGACGACTTCCTGGAAAGGGTGGAATTTTTCCGGAAGATTGCCGCGGCCCAGTTGCAGGACGAGGCGGTCTCGGACGAAGATTTTGAACGGCTGCGCCTGGCCCCGGGGAATCTGCGCGGGGTCCTGAGCCCGCTGCCGGGGGAGGAAGCCACGGAGAACTACGGCCGGGCCGCCCTGGTGGCCGACGTCTTCACCGACATGGTCAACCGGGAGATTATCTACCAGGGGGTGGGCCTGCCCAACTATATCTACGTGGCGGTCAAGGACCGGTACGGGGCCAGGTTGACCAAGGGCCTGGTATTTGCCCACTATGAATTCGCCGCGCCCCTGGGAGAGCGGCTGACCGACGAGAAGTGGCGGGAATGGAACTATGCCGCCGACCGGGGCAAGATGCCGGCCATGGCGGAGTGGGCCCGATCCCTGATGAAATGAAGAGATGTAAGGCATCCTGGGGGTTATGGTTCGGTAAAATCAAGCTGCCCTGCATAATCTTCGTCCTGATTCTAGCCGGGGTCACGGGCGCGGCTTATCTTGCCGGGCCGGGCCGGGAAACCCCCCGGACCGCCGCCACCCCCCCACCGGACCAGCCCCAGGGACCGTTTTTGCAGAGTTTTTTCCAAAACCGGGCTGCCTACGAAGACGCCTTTGCCGCGGCCGGCTCGCCTCCTAAAGTCAGGATCCAGGCTGGCGTCGTCTCCCACCACCTGCTGGCCCGGAATTTGATCGCCAGTTTTTTCGCCGGCATCGACCCCCAGGGGGTGGAGCGGGTCATCCTGGTGGCCCCGGACCACTACCGGCGCCTGGCCGGCCGGCAAGAGCTCTCTTACACCACCCTCCTGCCCTGGAAGACCCCTTACGGGTTCCTGGAGGCCGACGCATCTTTCCTGCAAGGCTGGCTGGCCGACGGCCGCGGCGCCCGGCACGACGGCGCCTTCCGCCAGGAGCACGGCGTCTGGGTCCTGGCGCCCTTCATCAAGAGGACCTTCCCCCAGGCCCGCCTGGCGCCTTTCATCCTGCGCGGCAGCCGGGACTACGCCGAATTTTATCGGTGGGGAGAACGCCTGGGGCAGGCCTCCCGAGAGCGCACCGTGTTCCTGGTGAGCTGCGACTTCGCCCACGGGGTGGACGCGGCGGCGGCCCGCCGCCTGGACCGGGTGAGCCTCTCCTGCCTTACTCATCTCAGCCTAAAAAACCTGGGAGACATTCAGGCGGATGCCCGGCCGGGCCTGGCCGCTTTGGCGGGCTTCCTGGGAAGCGGCCCCCGGGATTTTGTCCTGGTGAGCCACCGGACTTCCGCCGACTTCGGCAGCCGGGACGCCGGCAACCTGACCAGCTATATCGCCGCCTACTACCGGGCCCCCCCGCCGCCAACCTTCAGCATCTTGTTTCTGGGAGACCTGATGTTCGACCGCGCCATCAGGAAAATCGCCGCCGAGAAAGGCCTCGATTACCCCTTTCTGGGCGTCGCCGATCTGCTCCGGGGCCACCGTCTGGTGGTGGCCAACCTGGAGGGGCCCATCACCGACCAGCCTTCGGTGAGCCTGGGGCGCCACCCCGGGGAGCGGAACCATTATGTCTTCACCTTTCCCCCCGCTTTGGCCGACACCTTGAGAGAGCATGGCATCAACTTGCTCCACCTGGGAAACAATCACCTCCTGGATTTCGGCCCGGCGGGGGCGGCTAAGACCCGGCAATACCTGAAGCAGGCCGGTCTGGATTTTTTCGGCGACCCCCTGGCTGGTGAAGGTTATGCCCTTCGGGAAATCGACCGCGTCAGGCTGGCCTTCGTCAGCCACAACCAGTTTGCCGGCCGCAGCGTGGAAAAAACCCTGGAGGCCATCAAGGGAGCCCGGCCCCGGGCCCACCTGGTGATCGTCTATGCCCACTGGGGCGGCGAATACCGCCGGGAGCCCGGGGAGCGGCTCCGGAGACTCGGCCGGCTTTTCATTGATGCGGGCGCCGACCTGATCGTCGGGTCCCACTCCCACACGGTGCAGCCGAGAGAAGCATACCGGGGGAAAATGGTCTATTATTCCTTGGGAAACTTCATCTTCGACCAGTCCGGCCGGGAGGAGACCCGCCGGGGCCTGGCCCTCAAGGTTAAAGTCAATCCCGCCGACCTGGCCTTGGATTTCGAGGAAATTCCCCTATACCTGGAAAAAAATGGACAAACCATTTATAAAGGCAAATAATATGACTCGTTTCGTGACCATGTCCCCGCGACCGTTCCCATTCCCATGAAAAAGCCAGGTGCAGTCCCAGGGGTGCAGGTTCCAGGCCCCGGCGAGGCCGCGCTGATCAACCCCGTGCGGGAAGCCGGCGAGGCCTTGGTGCCGGCCCGGGCCGTCCTCACCTTTTCCCGCCCGGATGGCCAGGCCCTGGGCCGCATGATCCAGGCCACCTCCCCGCCCCGTCATATCTGGGATTGCGCCGTGCGGCAGGGGGTCTGGCGGGACCGGCCGCTGACCGTAGTCGGGCCGGCGCCGGGAGCGCCTTACGCCGCCATGGTGCTGGAAAAGCTCATCGCCCTGGGGGCCCGCATGGCCCTGGCCCTGTCATGGTGCGGGTCGCTGCAGCCCGGCCTGGGCATCGGGACCCTGGTCCTGGCCGCCGCGGCCATCGGCGGCGACGGCACTTCCAGACATTATAGCTCCCGGGAAGAGCTGGAGGCGGACCGGGGCCTGTATGAGATTCTCAAGGGCCGGCTGGCGGCCAGCGGCGCCCCCTGGCTCTCGGGGCCCATCTTCACCACCGACGCCTTTTACCGGGAAACGGCCGGCCTGGTGGAGCATTGCCGCTCCCGGGGGGTTCTGGGCCTGGACCTGGAACTGGCGGCCCTGTTCGCGGTGGGGCGGCACCGCCGGGTGCCGGTGGCCGGGCTGGCGGTGGTTTCAGATGAATTGGCCACCCTCGCCTGGCGCCCGGGGCACCGCTCCCTCAAGTTCCGCCAGGGCCGGGAAGCGGCCCTGAGGGTGGTCCTGGACGCCGCGGCCGCCTGGGAGGGCGACCATGATTGAAGGCAGCCTGCTGGCCCTGGACGTGGGCGGCGGCACCCAGGATCTCATCATCTGGGAACCGGGCCAACCCGTGGAGAACGCGGTGAAAATGGTCCTGCCGGCCCCCACCCAGGTCGTGGCCCGGCGCCTTGGCCGCCTCACCGCCCAGGGACGCCCGGTCTTCCTGGGCGGGCGCCTCATGGGAGGCGGGGCGGTGACCCGGGCGGTGCGGCAACACCTGGCCCAGGGGCTGCCGGTTTACGCCGCCCGGGACGCGGCCCTGACCCTGAGCGACCGCCTGGACATGGTGCTGCAGTGGGGCGTCATCCTGGCCGACGAGCCGCCGGCGGGGACGACAACCGTCACCCTGGGAGACGTGGATCTGGAGGGGCTGGGGCGCACCCTAACCGCTTTTGAGGTCCCCTTTCCCCGCCGCTTCGCGGTGGCGGTGCAGGACCACGGCTTTCACCCCGAAGGGAGCAACCGCCGTTTCCGCTTCCGGTTCTGGGAAGGATTTCTGGCCCGGGGAGGGAGCCTGCAAGACCTGGTCTTCATAGAGCCGCCGCCCTTTTTCACCCGGATGCGGGCGGTGGCTGCGACCCTGCCCGGGGTCCTGCTGATGGACACCTGCGCCGCCGGGGTCCGGGGGGCGCTCCTGGACCCGCTGGCCCGGGAGCGGCTGGACACCGGCGTCATGGTGGTCAACCTGGGCAATGCCCACACCTTTGCGGCCCTGGTCCGGGGAACGCGTCTTTTCGGCATCTACGAACACCACACCGGCTTGTTGAGCGCTGCCAAGCTGTTTGACCATCTGGAGCGCTTTCAGAAGGGCGAGCTCACCAATGAAGAGGTCTTCGCCGACTCGGGGCACGGCTGCGCTTACGCCCCGGACCTGCCCCGGGACCGGCCCTTCGGTTTTACGGTAATCACCGGCCCCCGGCGGCGTCTGGCCCGGGATTGGCCCGGTGGGCTCTTCGCGGCCCCCTTCGGGGACATGATGCTTACCGGCTGTTTTGGCTTGATAGTTGCATTTCTGGAAAAGGAGAATCTTCCCATCCGGCTGGCGGAACTTTAGGGCGGAGTTTTCGAAATCTTTGTGAATTCTTATGAACCAAATTCCCGAGTTTGTGGTATCGTAACCCAAGCAGGCGGGCCGGGACCCTATCCCTGGGGCAGGGTTTAAGCACTGATCTTGGCAGGACATGACTTGCTGTCTCCATCGGGAGGAAACTGAGTTTATGGAGATCAGGTTTTGGGGAACCAGAGGATCGATCCCGGCGCCCGGGGCCGCTACCCTGGAGTTCGGCGGCAACACCTCCTGCGTGGAAGTTCTTCTGGCCTCAGGACGGCGGGTGGTCATTGACGGCGGCACCGGTTTTCGCCTCCTGGGCAAGCATCTCCTGGATAACAATCTGCCCTGCCAATTCCATCTGCTGCTCACCCACGGCCATTGGGACCATCTTCTGGGAATCCCCTTTTTCACTCCCATTTACCAGGGAACCACGGAAATCATGGTGGACGGCTGGCCGCCGGCCTTCCAGGCCATGACCCGGGTATTCGACAGCCACATGGGGGACGGTTTCTTCCCGGTAGCCTTCGACCATCTGAAGGCCCGCATCGATTATCTTAACCGCCTGGCCCACGGCCCCCTGAGCATTGACGGGGTTAACATTGACGCCATCACTCTCAACCATCCCCAGGGAGGGTACGGTTTCCGGTTCCGGGAAGGCAGGCACTCCATGGTGTTCATCACCGACAACGAACTTGGGACCAGACAGAGGAGCCGTATCCAGGAATTCGCCGAGTTCGCCGCGGACTGTGACCTGTTGATCCACGACGCCCAATACCTGCCGGAGGATTTCCCGGAGCGCCGGGGCTGGGGGCACTCCAGTTATGAGGAGGCGGTGGAGTTGGCCATTCAGGCCAGGGCCCACAATCTGCTCCTGACTCATCATGACCCGTCCCGCAGCGACGCGGACGTGGAAAAGATCATCGACCTGTCCCGGCAGCTCGCCGCCGGCCGGGAATATCCCCACTACATCGACGCCGCTCGGGAAGGCGCCTGCTACCGCCTTCCCTAGTGGATGATCTCATAAATTAATCCCGCCTGATTACCCGTCTCACCGCCGCTAATCTGACCCCGACTGCCCCGCTTTTTAGCTTGGTGGCGACGGCTTCCAGCCGCTGCGGCCCCGGTTTTATAGAAGGGCCTGCGGCGGCCGGTGGCTATATGAACCGGCCGGACCAAACCCCTGCCGGACCCTACCGCCGGAATATGTTTCCGGCCCACTTCCATCCGGGTTTGGTTATGTGATAGATTGAGACCGCTAAAGAAGTCTCGGGTAGGATAGCCCCCCGCGGCTGTCCATCCCTTATTCCGGCGCCGGCGGCTGCGCTGCGCCACCTTTTGATGGTCAAGGCAGTTTCCGAGACTTTCACCGAAGCCTCAGATTGATCTATGGTCGGAGCAGGCGGAGAGCGCCCCTCGGCGGTTGGGATACGGAGGGCAAGGCGGAGAATTTATGGATTGGAGAGTCTTTTGGGTCACTTTCGGCACCATATTTCTGGCGGAGATGGGTGACAAGACCCAGCTTGCCGCCTTGACCATGTCGGCGGAAACCCGGATGCCGGTGGCGGTATTCTTGGGCGCCTTCACGGCCCTCGGCCTGGCCACCCTGCTGGGGGTGGTTTTCGGCAATTACCTGCCCCACCTGATCCCCCAGGGTCTGTTGAAAAAGATGGCCGGCGCCGTTTTTATCATTATCGGGGTCCTGATCTTTTGGGGTAAATGGTGATGCGGGCCTAAGGCGCCAAGACTACAGTTCCCCTTTCCTTGGGGGCAGGTTTTTAGTAAACTTAGCCAAGCGATTGCCATTATTGAGATTTCCTCTGGGCGCCTGGTTGGCGGTCAGAGCCGCGACCCGAAACCGCATGGAGCGCACCGAACCACAGTTGCACCGGGAACCCAACCTGGTCCTCATCGGCTACCGGGCCACCGGCAAGACCTCGGTGGGGGCCAGGCTGGCCCAAATCCTCCACCGGCCGTTCGTGGACCTGGACCAGGTTCTGGTGGCCGAGGCCGGAAAACCGGTGGCGGAAATTGTGGCCCAGGGGGGCTGGGAAGAGTTCCGGCGCCGGGAAAAGGAGTTGGTGGCCCGCTTCCGCCCCACCCGGGGCTTGATCCTGGCCACCGGCGGCGGCGTGGTCCTGGACCCGGAAAACGTTGAGGCCCTGCGGGAAAACGGCGTGGTCATCTGGCTCACCGCCGACCCGGCCACCATCCGGGAGCGCCTCAACCTGGACCAGGCCGCGGGCGAGGGCTGCCGCCCCAGCCTCACGGGCCGGGACCCGGTCCAGGAGGTGGCCGCGGTCCTTGAGAGCCGGCAGCCCCTTTACCTGGCCGCGGCCCGGATAATCGTCGACACGGAGAACTGCTCCGTCTCCCAGGTGGTGGCGCGGATCCTGGCAGCCCTGAAACAGGAGGAGGCCTCTGGCCATGGCGGGTAATACCTTCGGACAAGTCTTTAGAGTGACCACCTGGGGCGAGTCCCACGGTCCGGCCCTGGGCGCGGTCATCGACGGCTGCCCGCCCCGGCTGCCCCTCAGCGCCGCCGAGGTGGAGGCGGAGCTGGCCCGGCGCCGTCCCGGGGTGCAGGCCCACGCCACCAGCCGCCGGGAACCCGATAAGGTGGAGATCCTCTCCGGGGTCTTCGAAGGGCGGACCACCGGCACCCCCATCAGCCTCATCGTTTACAACCGGGACGTCAACAGCCGGGACTACGACGCCCTGCGGGAAGTCTTCCGCCCCGGCCACGGCGATATCACCTTTCAGGCCAAATACGGCATCCGGGACCACCGGGGCGGCGGCCGGGCTTCGGCCCGGGAGACCGTGGCCCGGGTGGCCGCCGGCGCGGTGGCCAAGATTCTCCTGGACCAGGCGGGCATTCGGGTGCTGGCCTACACCGTGGAGCTGGGCGGGGTGCCGGCCCGCTTCCGGGATGAAACCGTGATCTGGGACAACCCCTTTTTCTCGGCCGACCTCGAAGCCGTGCCGGCCATGGAGGCCCGGGTTCAGGAGGTGAGAGCCCGGCAGGATTCCCTGGGCGGGGTGGTGGAGGTCCGGGTGCGCGGCTGCCCCGCGGGCCTGGGGGAGCCGGTGTTCGACAAACTGGACGCGGCCCTGGCCCAGGCGGTGATGTCGGTGGGCGCGGTGAAGGGGGTGGAGATCGGCTCCGGGTTCGCCGCCGCCCGGATGCTGGGCTCGGAGCACAACGACCCCATCATCCCCGGGGGCTTCGCCTCCAACCACGCCGGAGGCATCCTGGCGGGCATCGCCAACGGCGACGACATCGTGGTCAAGGCCGCGGTCAAACCCATCCCCTCCATCCCCCGGGAACAGCAGACCGTGGACCTGGAAGGCAAGCCCCGGACCATCAAGGTGGCCGGGCGCCACGACCTCAGCGCCATCCCCCGCATCGTGCCGGTGCTGGCCGCCATGGTGCGCCTCACCCTGGCGGACTTTCTCCTGCGCCAGAGGGCCGGCCAATGAGCGTCACCGTGGGCCTCATCGGCGGCGAAGGGCTGATGGGCCTCTGGTTCCAGCGTTTCTTTGGGTCCCACGGCTGCCGGGTCCTGTCGGCCGACCTGGACACCCCCCTGACCCCCCAGGAAGTGGCCCGGGCCGCGGACGTGCTGATCATTTCCGTGCCCATCCCCAGCGTCAAGCAGGTGGTGCGGGAAGTGGCGGGGCACCTGCGGGAGGGTGCCGCCCTTATGGACCTCACCTCCGTCAAGCAGGGTCCCATGAAGGCCATGCTGGCCGCCTTCAAGGGCGATGTGGTGGGGACCCACCCCCTCTTCGGCCCCGGCGAAGACAGCATCGCGGGCCGCACCATGGTCCTCTGCCCCGGCCGGGGCGAGCGTTGGTTCAACTGGCTCAAAGAGTTGCTGGAACACGCCGGCGCCCGGGTGAAAGTGGCCACCGCCGCGGAGCACGACCGCCTCATGGCCGTGGTCCAGGGGTTGTCCCACTTTACCCTCATCGCCTTGGGAATGGCCATCCGGGAATTGGGGGTGCCCGCCGAGGACCTGGAGGATTTCGCCACCCCCACCTTTACCACCCTGCATAAACTGACCCGACATCTCCTGAGCCAGGACGCGGCCCTCTATGCCTGCATCCAGCTGCACAACCCCGCCAACCGGGTGGCCCTGCGGGCCCTGGAGGACGCGGTGGCCGATATCCTCTATTTTATCCAGCGCCAGAACGCCGACGGCCTGGTGCGCCTGATCGAAAGCGCCAAAGAAGGCTTTATTGCCAAAGATGGTAAAAAGGGGGCGGGGAATAGGTGATCCATTTAGGCAAGATCTTTCTGGGACGGAATCTTAAGGGAGCAATCAAATGCTGGATTTGCGGTTTGTCAGGGACCACCTGGAAAAAGTCGAACAGGCCTTAAAGAACCGGGGGCTGACCGAGGTCTCCCTGGAGGAATTCCGCAGGCAGGACGCGGAGCGCCGCCGTCTGCTCGCCCAGGTGGAGTCTTTGCGCCACGAACGCAACACCTTGTCCCAAGAGGTGGGGCAATTGATGAAGGCCGAAAAGAAGGCGGAGGCCGAGCCCCTGAAGCTCAGGGTGTCGGTGATCAACCAGGACATCAAGGCCCTGGAGGACCGGGCCCAGGACCACGAGACCCGGGTGCGGGACTTTTTGCTGACCCTCCCCAATCTGCCCCACGAGTCGGTGCCGCTGGGGGGCGGGAGCGACGACAACCCGGTGGTGCGCACCTGGGGCGAGGCGCCGCGCTTCGACTTTGCCCCCCGGCCCCACTGGGAGGTGGGGGAAGGCCTCGACATCCTGGACTTCGAGCGGGCCGCCAAGATCGCCGGGGCCCGCTTCGCCCTGCTGAAGGGCGCCGGGGCCCTGATGGAAAGGGCCCTGATCAATTTCATGCTGGACCTGCACACCCGCAGGCACGGCTACCGGGAGGTCCTGCCCCCCTTCATCGTCAACCGGGCCTCCATGACGGGCACCGGCCAGCTCCCCAAGTTCGCCGAAGACCTTTTCGAGCTCAAAGGATGGGACTACTTCCTGGTGCCCACCGCCGAAGTGCCGGTGACCAACATTCACCGGGACGAGATCCTCCGGGCGGAAGACCTGCCCATCCATTACACCGCCTACACTCCCTGCTTCCGGTCCGAGGCGGGCTCCTACGGCAAGGACGTCCGGGGCCTCATCCGCCAGCACCAGTTCAACAAGGTGGAGCTGGT